>CALYTD010000072.1 GCA_945486445.1 uncultured Prevotellaceae bacterium | reverse complement strand
CCATTCCGAGTTCAGGATACTCCACACACTCGATGCTCTTGATGTTGCTTGACGACAGGAACGCTGCCGGACCGCCTATGGAACCGAGGTAGAAGCCCTTGTGGTCTTTACATGAATCCGTCACAATCTGCGAGCGGTTGCCCTTGGCTATCATCACCATTGAGCCGCCGTTGTCCTGAAATTCATATACGTACGGGTCCATACGGCCTGCCGTTGTGGGGCCCATTGAGCCGCAAGGCATGCCTGCCGGTGTCTTGGCGGGGCCTGCGTAGAGCACGGGGTGGTCCTTGAAGTACTGCGGCATGCCCTCACCGGCATCCAGACGAGCCTTGATCTTGGCGTGTGCTATGTCCCTTGCAACGATTATTGTGCCGTTGAGCGACACGCGGGTAGATACTGGGTACTTACTGAGTTCCTTGCAAACGTCGGCTATCGGCTGGTCAAGGTTGATGGAAATGGCATCGCCTTCGCCGGCCTCGCGCAGTGCTTCCGGTATCAGCTCATACGGTTTGTCGTCCATTTTCTCTATCCAGATACCGTCTTTGTCTATCTTTGCCTTGATGTTGCGGTCCGCGGAGCAGCTCACACCGAGGCCTATCGGGCAGCTGGCACCATGTCTTGGCAGGCGTACCACACGTATGTCGTGGGCGTATGCCTTGCCTCCGAACTGCGCTCCGAAGCCGATCTTGCGGGCTTCTTCAAGCAGTTGCTTCTCAAGTTCTATGTCACGGAAGGCCCGTCCGGTCTCATCGCCGGTGGTGGGAAGCCCGTCGTAGTACTTGGTTGACGCGAGTTTTACCGTCAGCAGGTTCTTCTCGGCCGACGTTCCGCCCACAACGATGGCGATATGGTATGGCGGGCACGCCGCCGTTCCCAACGTTTTCATCTTCTCCACGAGGAAAGGCACGAGCGTACCAGGGTTCTGTATGCGTGCTTTTGTTTCCTGATAGAGGTATGTTTTGTTGGCGGAACCACCGCCTTTTACTACACACAGGAAGCGATACTCCATGCCTTGGGTCGCCTCTATGTCTATCTGGGCGGGCAGGTTGCAGCGGGTGTTGACCTCGTCGTACATATTCAGCGGCGCGTTCTGTGAGTAACGCAGGTTGTCGTTGGTGTAAGTGTTATAGACACCCTTTGCCAACGGCTCCTCATCCTCAAAGCCTGTCCACACCTGCTGGCCCTTTTCGCCGTGGATTATGGCCGTGCCCGTGTCCTGACAGAAAGGCAACTGCCCCTTGCAGGCAACCTCCGCGTTGCGCAGCATGGTGAGGGCGACATACTTGTCGTTGTCGGACGCTTCGGGATCGTTAAGTATTGCCGCCACCTTCTCATTGTGTTCGCGGCGCAACATGAAGTTAACGTCGTGGAAAGCCTGTGTGGTGAGTAGCTCAAGAGCCTCCGCCGACACCTTGAGGATGGGCTTTCCCTCAAACTCACTCATGGAGATGCCGTCCTTGGAGAGCAGTCTGTACTCTGTCTTGTCTTCGCCAAGCTGGAACATTGGCGCGTACTTGAATTCTGGATTTGCCATATTTGTTGTTAGGTTATATTGTTGTTTTGTTTCTATTTCCATCTGCAAATTTACTTTATTTGTTTTGATTGTGCAAGTTAATCGGTGTTTTTTCCCGGATAGTTTGTTTAATAATGTTTTTTTGCTTACCTTTGCAATGTCAACAAAACAATGTTGTTATGGAGAGGAAAGTTTACAGGTCGCGTTATGGCACGGTTGTCATCATGTCCGTGTTTGCGCTTGCCGCCATAGAGGCGGCGGTGCTGTACCACAGTTGTACGGCCACGCATATTGCTGTGGCGGCAGTGTTTTTTGCGCTTTATGTGTTGATGTTGCGCTGCGAGTACATCATTGAGGGCGGCACATTGGCCGTGCGTGCATACGTCGTGTTGGCGAGGATAGACATCAGTGCCATCAAAAGGATAGAGCCGTCCGGTTCCTTCATGTCGGCTCCGGCAATGTCAATGCGGCGCATCCGCATCTCTTATGGCAAGTATGACGAGATTCTTATCTCGCCGGTGCGGCAGGATGAGTTCATAAAGGAACTGCTGAAAGTGAACCCGGGCATAGAGGTTATAGCCTTGAAGTGAAGAGGTCTCCCGCCAATCGCATGGCGATGTCTTGGGCGATAATGTTGTAGAGACGATGTACCACATCGTCTCCCTGCCGACGTTAGGCCTGTTCTTTTGCCGGGATGATGTGGTACATTGTCTCTACACACACTGTGGCAATGTGTCAGGAATACCTCTGTTGTGGTGACACATTGATTTTTTGAAATCCTCAACCACTATACAGTTAATAATTGATTGCGGCAAAGTGAAAAGCCGTCTTTTGCGCTTTACAGTGGCGGAAAAAAGCCTTTGCGGTGTGAAAGCAACCCTTTTACCATGTGATTAACGCCCTTTTACCGGGTAAAAGAGGCCGTTTCATTGTGTGATTCGTATGCTTTTGTGCGGTGAAAAAGAACGCTTTGTGTTAGTTCTGGGTTTTAAGTGGTTAGTTATTAGTAAGTTGTAGAAATGTAAAAAGCTTGCGATATTTCAGAAAAAGATTTGCCTTGTTGCTTTTATGCGATTCTCCTGCGGTGTGTAAAAACCACATTGTCATTAGAAATGGGGTTTTGGTTGCTTTTTGGTTTGTGTCATGCGTATGATAAAGGTTGAAGGTTTTGGGTTTTAGGTTATAGGTTCAATGACCAAAAACCTTCAACCTCCAACCTCTAACCTAAAACCTCCTACTTGTATGCGGGGAATATGTCGTCGAGCGAAAGCCGGCGTACCGTGCCGAGTTTGGCAAGAGATTCCATGTCGAGGTCATTCTCGTCGCCAAGTATAAGATACCTCATCGGCTTGCCCTTTATGTTGTCCTGCTCAAAGTTAACGATGTCGTTGAGCGTCAGTGCGGGCACTTTCTCGAAGTAAAGGCGGTTGATGTCGTAGTCTATACCCATGTCTTTCGCGCTGAGATACTTGCTTATCACGCCGAATTTTGTGGTGCGTGATGCCGCTATTGTCTTCAAAAGACTGTTCTGTGCGGTGCTGAACAAGGTCTGCGACTGCGGCAGTGTGTCGGTGATCTCCTTGAAAACACGTATGCAGTCCATCATCTTGTCGCTCTGCGAGATGATGTGTTGCTGGTAATATTCCGTCTCGTCGGTTCTTTGCGGAGTGACGTATGACGCCCAAGCGTTATACGCCAGTCCCCTTGCCTCGCGCAGTTCCTGGAACACTATGGCGTTCATTGAGCCGCCGAAGTACTCGTTGAAGGTCATTATCAGTGGCTTTCTGTCAACGGAGAACGGTGTGTTCCCGTTGTGAATCATGCGCATATTGATGTTCTTCGCCTTGTAAGGAGCCACCAATACCTCCGTGCTGGTGGTGGCAATACGCTTGTATGGCTTGTTGACCGGCACCTCCGTAAGCCGTTTCGGCGTGCGGTGGTGCTTGCTGATGATGGCAGATACCTCTTTAAGCGATGCCGGTCCCCAGTACAATACCTGATGCTTCATGCCGGAAAGCCCTCTCAGCAGGTCGGTATATAACTTAGGATTGGTGCCGCGGAGCATTGCCGGCGACGGGGAATCGGTTATCGGATTGTGCGCGCCATACAGCCCATAGTTGACGAGGGCGTTGTAACAGGCGTTCTGGTTTGTGCGGGTTTCCATGCGACTTTTCATCACCTGCTCCACATATTGGTTGTAAACGGCGGTGTCGGGCTTCATGTTCTGTATGAAGTCTTCAAGCATTCGCACTGCCGCAGGCATGTTTTCCTGCAATCCGCTGAGGCTGATGGCGATGTTCTTTGCCGTTACATTCACGGAATAAGAGCACGCTATGTCGTAGAACTTGCGCTTTATCTCCTCCGCGGTCGCCGTCTCCGTGCCGAAAAGCGATGTCAGGTCTGCGGCAATGCCATAGCGTTTGTCCGCCTCAGAGCCGCAGTCGAAGCGGTAAGTGAGTGTGAACCGCTCGTCCTGCGTGTTCTGTTTGTATATCACCGGCAGCCCGTTCTTGGTGTTACCGAAGGTCAGTTCCTTCTTGAAGTCAACGAATTGCGGGTGTATTGGCTCCACCTTTCTGTTCTGGAAGTTATCGAGGAAGGCGCTTTTCAGGTCGCGGTTGCTCGGTATTGCCGTTATCTCCGGCTTGTCAATCTTCACTATCGTGGTGTCTTCCCCCTTGCGTTTATACACACATACGTAGCCGTCGGCAAGGTGTTCATTAGCCCATTTCATTATGTCTGCCTTGGTAAGGCGTGCCAATCTGTCCGTCTGTTGCACCTGTTGTGCCCATGGTGTGCCGTTGATGTAGCTGTCAACCATGTCCGACACACGCGCCTTGTTGTCGTCGAGGGCTTTTTGTTGCTCCAGTTTTTTATTGAGAACGATGCTGTGTATGAGGCTCTCGTCCCATTCACCACGTTTTATTTTGCCCAGTTCTGCGAGCAGAAGGTCACGCACTTCTTCAAGAGTCTGGCCCTCGTTAGGTATGCCTTGGAACATGAAGAGGCTGTAATCTTTCAGTCCCCAGATGCCGGAGCCTGCGCCGAGAACCCTCATTTTCTGGTTGAGGTCAATGTCAATGAGGCCCACATCGCCGTTGGAGAGCAACATATCGACCATGGTTATGGTGTCGTTTTGCAGAGATGACGCTCCGTTCAGCCGCCATCCGAGGATGACGTGCTCCGTTTCGTGCCCCAATACGGTGGTGTCTTTCGGCGAAGTGAGTGGCGGCAACGGTGCGAAAGCGCGCGGAGCGGTGTCTGTTCCGGGCTTCCATGAGCCGAAATAGCGGTCTATCAGCGCGATGGTGCTGTCGGGATTGAGGTCGCCTGCCATGCAGATGGCAATGTTGTTGGGCACGTAATACTTGTTGAAATAGTTGCGTATGTTGACCTGTGACGGGTTTTTCAGGTGTTCTTGCGTGCCTATTGTGGTCTGCGTGCCATACGGGTGGGTGGGGAACAGGAGGCGCATCATCGCCTCGGTGGACTTCCTTCCGTCCTTGGTCATGGATATGTTCTTCTCCTCGTACACCGCTTCCAGTTCCGTGTGGAAGCCTCTCATCACCATGTTTTGGAATCTGTCGCTCTGCAACAGGCACCAGCGTTCTATCTCGTTTGCCGGTATGTTCTCCACGTAACAGGTGACATCGTATGACGTGTATGCGTTAGTCCCTATGCTGCCTATGGCTGACATCATCTTGTCATACTCGTTGGGGATGTTGTATTGGGCCGCGATCTGCGACACGGAGTCTATCTCGTGGTACTTCCTCCGGCGCTGTTCCGGGTCTGTGAGGCTGCGGTGCTCCTCGTAGAGGTCACTTATCTTTTGCAGGAGTGGGGCCTCTTTGGCGTAGTCTGTGGTGCCGAACAGTTTTGAACCCTTGAACATCAGGTGCTCAAGATAGTGCGCCAAGCCCGTTGTCTCTGCCGGGTCGTTCCTTGAACCTGTGTTCACGGCTATGTGGGCAGTCACCCGCGGCTCCTCTTTGTTTACCGAGAGATACACCCGCAGACCGTTGCCGAGGGTGTAGATGCGTGTCTGCATGGGGTCGCCTTTCACGCTGTCGTACCGGTATTCCTTTGCTGTTGCCGTAAGCACAAGGCACAGTGTGCACGTTATATATAACATCCAGCGTTTCATGTTCATCTCTGTTTCCTTTTATGTTTTATGTGTTTCTGATTCGTTTGATGTCTGTTGCCATTGTAAAAGGGTGCTGATTACCTTGCGAAAGAGGCCTGTTTACAGTGTAACCAGCACCCTTTTGCAAGATAATCAGCACCCTTTTGTCAGTGTATTCCGTTGATGAACTCCGTTATCTGCTCCTCACTCACGTCGCCCATCTCATACTCCCGTTCCGCATCACGGCGTATCGCTGTCAGCCATTCCTCGTGAGCCTGCTCGCATACAGCCTCGTTCTCCGAAAAGCCTTTCCACTGTTCGTAACTCTCGTAGATGTCCCGGAAACGGTTTTCCAGTGTCTCCACATCGTCAATGTCGCCGTTCATAAGGTCTTCCTTCAACTGGTCCAGGGCGTCGGTAGGTGTCAGCAGCCCCAGCAGGTCTGTCCATTCGCTCGTCTTGTTGGCGTTGCCGTACATACGCAGAGCCAGTTTGTAGAAGTGTATTCCGTGTTGCAAGGATGAGGCCTTGATGCAGAATCCCGGCGCCTCGTACTCTTCTGCCTCGTAACCTTGTTCCTCCTGCATCTCCAACAACGTCTGCAAACCCACTTTCACGCGCTCTATCACGTAGGGGGAGAGCCAGTCGAAAGTTATGAGTGAGAGCCTTCCGCCTGCCGGTCGCTTGTCCCTCTTCGGCCATTTCATGACATCGCGGTACGTGCCAACGGTGCAAAGGTTGCGTCCCGGCACGAGATAAGTCTTGCGTCCGCTGCCGATTACGTAGGAGA
>CALYTD010000071.1 GCA_945486445.1 uncultured Prevotellaceae bacterium | reverse complement strand
GGTTGTTTAAGTTTGCATGGATGGACGGCCGTGAGGTTGTCCATCCTCTTTGTTTTTACTGGTAAATGTTTTGCAATCTCAGAAAAAATGGTTACCTTTGCCATTGATATTAATCTATGTTAACCTTCCGACTTATGATAGAACTCATAAACTACCTGAACGATTTACTGTGGGGTTACATCGTCATCGCCATGATGGTGGCCTGCGCCTTGTACTTCACCGTGCGCCTTAGGGCGGTGCAGTTCTCCATGATGGGGGAGATGTGGCACTTGCTGACGCACTCCACCAAGAAGACATCACGGCTTAAAGACACCATGGAGGCGGGCTATGCCACCGCTGCCGATGAGCAGGAGAAGAAGTCAATCTCCCCTTTCCGCGCTTTCGCCGTGGGTCTTTCCAGCCGCGTAGGCACTGGAAACCTCGCCGGAGTAGCCTCCGCCATCTTCATCGGCGGTCCCGGAGCGGTGTTCTGGATGTGGGTGATGGCACTTCTGGGAGCCTCCTCCTCATTCGTGGAGTCGTCCCTCGCGCAGTTATATAAGCGGCGCGACGCCAAGGCAGGAGTATATTACGGCGGTCCGGCATACTACATGCAATACGGTATGCACAAGCGATGGCTGGGCATAATCTTCGCCATTCTCATCACGCTTAGTTACTCCCTCGCCACCCAACTCATACAGAGCAAGACGATGGCAGACGCTTTCTCCGTCAGCATTGACATGGCAATGGGCAACACACCGGGCACAAGCACCCTGTGGGTGGGCGTTGCCGTGACCGTAGCCACAGCACTTATCATCTTCGGCGGCATACAACGCATCTCACGTTTTGCGGCACTTGTGGTGCCGGTAATGGCCATTGGCTACCTGCTCCTTGCCCTTTACGTCATCATAACCAACCTCTCCGCCGTGCCGCGCGTACTGGAAACCATCGTCAGCAGTGCCTTCGGCTTCGGTCAGGCGGCAGGAGGAATGGTAGGCATGGCGGTCATGCAGGGCGTGAAACGTGGTCTGTACTCCAACGAGGCAGGCGAGGGCACAGTGCCAAATGCCGCCGCCATAGCCGAGACATCACACCCCGTGAAGCAGGGTTTGCTGCAAGCACTCGGTGTTTTCTGCGACACTATCATCATCTGCACCTGCACTGCCTTCATCGTCATAATCTCCGGGCTATACACCGGCAGCGAGGACGGCATACTACTGACACAGAGTGCCCTTGAGCAGGAGATGGGACCGGCAGGCCGTTACTTCCTCACCGCGGCGATACTGCTATTCGCTTACAGCACAATCATTGCCGGATATTTTTACGGTGAGACCAACATCCGCTTCATCTTCGGCACGAACGCCGCGCACGGCGGCAGCAACCGCAAGGAGACGGTGGCAATATTTATCTTCCGCCTGGCAACAGCCGGCGTGATACTTGCCGGTGCCATGATGACCCTTCAAGACAGTTTCGCCATCGTTGACCTGCTAATGGCTCTTATGACCGTCACCAACCTCGTCGCTATCGTATGGCTGTCACCGCGCGTAGTGGTGATGCTCAACGACTACCGGAGGCAGCGCAGGGAGCATAAAGACCCCGTATTCAGCAAGTCCGTGCTGCTGGCAGAACAGCGGAAGGACATAGAATGCTGGTAGGAAAAGCATAAACAACATTTGCAGGGACGCACCTTGGCGCGCCCGCTGGTTCGGCATTTCGCGGCGAGGCGGACGCGCCAAGGTGCGTCCCTGCCGCGTGGGGCAATTCTATGCGTTATCAAGGGCGGTGTAATTGAATTGCCATATACGTGTAATCTATGGCTGATTGCATTGCAATAAGGGGCTGATTACAATGTAAACAAGTGCTGATTACATTGCAATATGGTGCTGATTACCCGATGAGAAACAATTATTACAGAAACGGCTTATAACTTTCCATCCGCAAGTTATAAGCCGTTTCTTTCTATGCGAGCAACGCCATATACGTGTTTATGGCGTCTCTTATCTCCGAGATACATATAAATTCATCTGCGCTGTGCGAGCGTGACCTCTGTCCCGGCCCCAGTTTGAAGGATGGGAAGCGCATCAGTGCCTGGTCTGACAGCGTGGGCGAGCCGAAGGGGTGCATGCCCATCTCCACACAGCGGCGCACCAAGGGGTGGTCAAGAGATATGGATGAGGAGTGCAGATGGAACGAACGGGCCTGTAAGCGGCTCTTCATCCGGCTTTGCAGAAAGGCGAACACCTCCTCGTTGGTGTAGTGTTCATTGGTGCGGACGTCTATGATAAAGCGGCATTCGTCAGGCACCACGTTGTGCTGTGTGCCACTATTGACAACCGTACACTGCATCTTTGTAGGCCCAAGCAGCGGCGATACCTTCTCGAAGCGGTAGTCACGGATGAAGAGCAGGTCGTCAAGTGCCTCATAAATAGCGTTCACACCCTCGTTGCGCGCGGCGTGTCCGGACTTTCCACGGGCCACTCCGTCAATGACCATCAGGCCTCTCTCGGCTATGGCGGGCTGCATGCCGGTGGGTTCTCCCACTATCGCCACATCTATCTTGGGCAGCAACGGCAGCACGGCGCGTATGCCTCCCGCGCCGCTTACCTCCTCTTCGCAGGAGGCAAGGAAGACAAGGTTGTAGGTTGGGAGGTGGGAGGTGGAGGGTGGAAGGTGGAGGGTGGAAGGTGGGAGGTGGAGGGTTGGAGGTTGAGAAGTGAGTATTCTGAACACCTGAAGCAGCGACACCAGTCCGCCGCCACAGTCGTTTGAGCCGAGGCCATAGAGGCAATCGCCCTCCTGAACGGGTGTGAACGGGTCGCGAACCCATGTTGCCACGGGCTTGACCGTGTCTATATGGGCGTTGAGAAGCAGCGTGGGGCGGCTGTCGTCCCAGTCCCCTGACGTTATCCACAGGTTGTTTCCCTCCCGCCGCGGGGTGTAGCCGTAGTCCTGCATGGCACGCTGCAACACGTCGGCAGCATCTTTCTCGTTACGGCTTACGGACGGGGTGGCTATCAGATGCTTTAACAACGCCACGGCATCATCTACATATTGTTCTGTCTTCATTTCCTTTTTAATTAGAATTTCACTGTGGCCCTCGCCATTATCTGCCTTCCCGGGCGCGGCACTCCGGCTGTGAGCATGGAGCCAATGCAGTACTGGTTGTTGGTGATATTCCTCACACTGACGTCGAGGTCGAGGTGTTTCCACTCGTAAGAGAGCCCAAGCCCTATCGTACATTGCGGCTTCACCTCGTACAACTGGCTCACATCTTCCAGCATACAGTATGTTGCCATCATGTCAATATCCTTGTAATAAGTCTTTGTCTGCGCACTGAGCGTGCCGCGCAGCCACAGCGTTCCGCCGCTGAGGAAGCCGGTGCCGGTGCCTTTATACGGGCTGTAAGCCGCCGTAATGTTGGTTATCAGTTCAGGAGTGCCAAGGGTGTTGCCCTCATGCAGCATGTAATTCTGCGATGATGTCACCCTGCCCTCCATGTCAACGATGGTGTATTCATCCTTACACACCCGTTGCCAAGTGGCGTTTGCATTGAAAAAGAAACGTGGGGAGACATACTGCACGGAGCCGTCAACGCCAAGTTGGTGCATCTTCGCGGCGTTAACGAAAGCGTTTCCCTCTGACATTATGAAGTCAAGCATCACAATGTCTTTCATAATATTATAGAAACCGCTCATCTCTGCGGTGAAACGAGAGTTGGGTTTGTGGTAAGTTGCGCCGAACTGAAAGGCGTTCATTATCTCCGGTCGTAACTCATTGCCGCCAGAGAAGAAGAAAATCAGGCAGGAACGGTACAGATATGGCGCATCTACAAAACTGTAATTATAAGACAGGCGTGTGGAGATGGCAGGGGAAAACTTATATATTACGGAGAGACGTGGTGACAGATGGTCCAGCGGACTGCCTGCGAAACGCACCTTATGGTCATATCTCAGACCGGCGTTGAGGATAAGGCGGTTGGTGAAGTAGTGTTTCAACTGCGCGTAAACAGAGTAAGAATTCTCTGCGCCATCATTGAACACGGAGTCCGAGGAATACACCTGTGAGGCGTTATATCCACCGCCTATGCGCAAAGTTCCGCTGCTAAGCGAGAAGTGTTCATACTGAACGCCGAAGAGAAGCGAGCCTTTTCCCAACAGATTATAGTTGGTCATGGCGTTGAGTTGGGCTCCTACGGTGCTGTTTTCCCAGTTTAGTTTGATGTAAGAACCTTGTGTCCACGGTTTGAAAGCATCTTTCTTGCCAAGGAAGTCAAGGTAAAGTCGTGCCATACCCGTCTCCACCGAGTCGCCAAGCACGTTGTAAAAACTGGTCCGCTCCATAGAGATGAACGCGGAAGCCTGTATATCCACGTTGCCAAAGGTGTGGGAATAGTCCACGTTAATGTTGTGATTGAGGCGCGAAACGCCCGGTTTGTCACCGTCAACAGCCGAGTAGCGGTCGTAATTATAGTTCAGTTTGTTGTCAAACAACTCCTCCGTACTCAGGTACTGCTGCGTTATCTGCGTCTCTTCATCGGTCATCTCCACTATTTTCTGCGTGGGAGAAGTCTGCAAAACGTTGATGTATGGCACTTTCTTAGACCTCTGCGACATTAATGTCAGCGTGAAGTCGCGCCAGTGTCCCTTCAATCCCACGTCGTAAGAAGGCTTGTCACGGTAGCCATGTGAGTAAAGTACCGTTGTGCCGAAGCCCGGATTGTCCAGTTCATGCTTGAATCCCTTGGAGGAGAAGATGCCTCCCCAGGCCATGATGTCAACCACATTGTTGCCTCCTCCCAGCAGCATTGAGCCGCCGTATGAGTGCTGTGACCCCACTGTTCCGCTGATTCTGCCGCCGTTTATGGATGCCCCCTTGCGGGTAATGATGTTGACCACGGCGGTGAGGGCGATGTTGCCGTAAAGCGAAGAGGCAGGTCCGCGGAGCACCTCGATATGCTGTATCTTGTCAAGGGAGGTGCGATAGTCGGGTGCTTCGGCATTGGTGGAGTAACTGTTCATACGGTGTCCGTCGAGCAGGAAGAGTATCTTCTCCTGCGAAAGGGAATAGACCCCATGCATGGCAACGTTGGATTCCGTGCCTTCCGCCATCGTCATGCCGGGTACAAAGAGGCAGAGCAGTTCCAGAAGTGTCCTCGCCCCGCTGTGGCGTATCATCTCTTCAGTTATCAATGTGACGGGCACCGGAGCCTCGTCAATGGTCTCTTTCTGCCGGGAAGCGGTGGTTATGCCCGTCTCCTCCTGCTTCTTCTCCTCGATAAGATCGACAAAACGTCTTGGATCTCCTAACGAAGGCGTGAAGTAAGGGTCATATCTCAGCAGGTCAGCAACGTATTTCCTCGCCCCGTCAAGGTCTCCTTTCTCTATCCGGCACAGTGCAAGCAGCCTGTAAGCGCTCTTCTTCAGCATTCCGTCCGTCTCCGGAAGGAGGTGTAATGTGTGGCGTTCGCAGAGGTCGAACTGGCCGTTTCCGTATTCGGCAAAGGCCTTGTCGTAACGCTGTTCCACGCTGTTCTCCACGTCCTGAGCCGCCACCGCAGCGGTGAACAGCAGCAGAAGGAGACAGAGGGATAGGTTTTTTATCTTCATTTCACAGTGTTTTTGTCATTCCACCACAACGGTATCGCGAAGGTGACGGCAGTCCCCTCTCCCGGTGTAGAGTCAATATTTATCTCCCCGTTATGGTTCTTCGTAATAATCTCATGCGTTATCTGCATCCCCAGTCCTGTGCCCTCGCCGATGGGTTTGGTGGTGATGGTCTGGTGAAAGAGTTTCCTGCGCACCTCATCGGGCATCCCTGTACCATTGTCGGCGATGGTAATCATGAGGCGATTGTCCGCCACCACCGCCGTAACCTCTATCGTAGGCACGTACTCTACGCTGCCCTCCGCGGCGCATTGGACGGCTTTCTGCTTCACGGCATAGCACGCATTGTTCATCACATTGATGACCGCGCGGGACAAATCCTGCGGTATCACCATGCAATCAGGCATCTCCGACTGGTAATCTTCCTTGATAGAGACGTTGAAACCCTTGTCATTCGCACGCTTGGCATGATATGATAACCATACGTATTCGTGCACAAGACGCGGTATGTCGGTGGAGATACGCTCGTTCTCCTTACCCCTTGATATGAGGAGTATGCCCTGAATGATGCTTATCGCGCGCTCCCCGTGCTCCTGAATCTTCTGCATATTGAGGGCAAGGTCACGCGAAATGTCGGTCAGGTCGGCAGCATCCTCCTCGTCAATCTGGTCTTTCACCTCGTCAATTATCTCCTCCAAGTCCGCCAGAAGCCTGCTGGACAGTTTGGAAAAATTAATGACAAAGTTGAGAGGATTCTGTATTTCATGGGCTATCCCGGCACTTATCATGCCGAGAGATGCCATCTTCTGCATCTGCAGCAGTTGTTCCTTCATTGTCTGGTTGTCGTCCATAGTCAGG
>CALYTD010000070.1 GCA_945486445.1 uncultured Prevotellaceae bacterium | reverse complement strand
CGTCGGTCTTGTACTCCTGCCTCTGTGACTTGCGACCCTCGGTATATACTATGAGTCTGTTGTCGGGCAGGAACTCGTTTGCCATTTGTACGGCAGCCTCTAAATATCCGCCGGTATTGTCGCGCAGGTCTATTACAAGGTTCTTGAATCCGTGCTGCGAAAGTTGTGCGAGTGATACGAGCATCTCGGCGTATGTGTTCTCACCGAAGTTCTTTATGCGTATGTATCCGGTCTCACTGTCAAGCATATAGGTGGCCATGATGCTCTTGGTTTTCACCTCGCCACGTGTTATTTCATAGACAATGGGTTTCTTTGAGCCGCAACGCATGATGCCGACCTTCACCTTTGACTTGTCCGGGCCTTTGAGTTTGCGCATGGCTTCTTCGTTGGTCACTTCCTTGCCCACGAATGGCTTGCCGTCAATGCTTACAATCTTGTCGCCGGCTAACAGTCCGGCTTTCTGCGCCGGACCGCCGTTGATGACGTTCTGCACGTGAATTGTGTCCTCCCTGATGACGAATTCTATGCCTACTCCGAAGAAAGAGCCTTTTAAGTCGTCGCTGGCAGTTTGCGCATCCTTTGCGGATATATATACGGAGTGGGGGTCCAGTTCAGACAGTATCTGTGGTATTGCCTTCTCCACGAGGTCGTTGATGTTTACAGTGTCAACGTACTGGTCATCTATTATGTGGAGGAGGTTATTGAGCCTGTTACTGCCTGAGTTGATTATGTTGAGTCTGTTGCCGGAGAAGTGATTGGCATAGAACGTGCCAATCATTATTCCTGTAACGACGCACAGCGCCATTATCAGTGGCATGTATCTTGATTTATTGTTCATCTTCTAACTGTATGTGGGTTGCTTCTATTCCTGCCTGACGTAGCAGTGACAGCCCGTCGGCAAGTCGGTATTCCTCTCCGTAGATGACACGCCTTATGCCTGACTGTATTATCAGTTTGGCGCACTCTATGCAGGGGGCTGCTGTGACGTAGAGTGTGGCGCCGTCGCTGTTGTTATTGCTGCGTGCCAGTTTGGTGATGGCGTTGGCTTCGGCGTGCAGTACGTAGGGGAAGGTCTTGTCGTTCTCTTCGCATACGTTTTGGAAACCGCTGGGTGTGCCGTTGTAGCCGTCGCTTATTATAGTATGGTCTTTCACTACCAGTGCGCCGACTTGCCTGCGCTTGCAGTAACTATTCTCTGCCCATATACGCGCCATACGCAGGTAACGGCGGTCAAGTAGGGCCTGCTTTTCGGTCTGTTTTGTGTTGTCCATAATCATTTTTTTATGTCATTGCGTTCCAAGAGAGCCTCGATTGTAGGCTCAGAGCCCTTGAAACGCTTGTAGAGAGTCATGGGATGCTCTGTTCCTCCCTTTGATAGTATGCAGTCACGGAATCGCTGTGCGGTGGCGGGATTGAATATTCCCTCTTTCTTAAACACTGCAAAGGCGTCAGCATCAAGTACCTCCGCCCATTTGTAACTGTAATAACCGGCGGAGTATCCGCCTGCCATTATGTGGGAGAACTGTACCGTCATGCAGGTGTCGGGCAGTTGGGGACTGATGATTGCGTCCTTCCATGCCTCTTTCTCAAACGGTATTATGTCGGCGTTGAACTCCTCTTTCTGCGTGTAGTAGGCCATGTCGAGAAGTCCGAAACTTACTTGGCGGAGGCAGGCAGAGGCGCAGTTGTAGTTGCGTCCCTTAATGAGCCTGTCGATAAGTGCATCGGGCATCGGCTCGCCCGTCTCGTGATGGAAGGCGAAGGTGGACAGGAACTCCTTTTCAAGGGAGAAGTTCTCCATGAACTGCGAGGGCAGTTCCACGAAGTCCCACCATACGTTTGTGCCGGAAAGGGATTCAAAACGTGTGTTGGCGAACATTCCGTGAAGAGAGTGTCCGAACTCGTGAAGGAAGGTTTCTACCTCTCCTAATGTTAGCAGGGCGGGCTTGTCGTGCGTGGGCTTGGTGAAGTTCATCACCACGCTGACGTGCGGACGGACGTTCTTTCCCTTGCGGTCGATATACTGTCCCTGGTATTCCGTCATCCAGGCACCGCCCTGTTTGCCCTTGCGGGGATGGAAGTCGGCATAGAAGACGGCGAGGAATGAGGCGTCCTTGTCATACACCTCGTAGGCCTTCACGTCAGGGTGATATACCGGTATGTCCTTGTTCTCCTTGAAGGTTATGCCGTACAGACGATTGGCAAGACCGAAGACACCGTCTATAACCCTTGACAGCTCGAGGTAAGGACGCAGCATTTCCGAGTCAACGTTGTACTTCTCCAACTGTAATTTGTGTGAGTAGTAAGGCCCATCCCACGGCATGAACTCGAAGTCTTCGCCCTCCATGCGTCTGGCTTTGGCTATAACCTCCTCACGTTCTTTTATCGCTGTGGGCTTGTAAGCGTTGATAAGGTCGTATAATAACTTATATACATTATCTATATTAGAGGCCATACGCTTCTTTAACACATAGTCAGCGTATGTCTCATAGCCCAGAAGTTGCGCCAGTTCACGGCGTAGGTTGACCAGTTTCTTGCATATTTCGAGGTTGTTAGCATCGTTGTCATGAGTACACTCGGTGTTTCTTGCCATGTAAAGGCGTTTCCGCAACTCCCTGTTTTCCGCATATTGCATGAACGGCATGTATGAAGGTGCATCGAGAGTGATAACCCATCCCTCCATGTCACGTTCCTTTGCTGCGGCGAGAGCGGCATTGCGCTGACTGTCAGGAAGGCCTGCAAGGTCTGCTTCTTCGGTGATATGTAGCGTGAAAGCCTTGTTTTCTTTCAGAAGATTCTGCGAGAATTGCAGGGAGAGCATGCTCGCTTCCTCTGTCAGTTTGCGGAGTTTCTCCTTGTCTTCTGCACTTAACAACGCTCCGGAACGCACAAAACTGTCGTAACTTTTGTTAAGGAGCATCTCCTCCTCTGGTGTCAATTCACGGTGATTGTCATACACCGCCTTGATGCGTTGGAACAACATTTCGTTGAGGGTGACGTCATTATGGTGCTTGGTCAGCAGCGGTTGCATCTTCTGTGCCAATGCTTCCATCTCGTCGTTGGTCTCCGCTGAGAGCAGATTGAAGAAGACTGTGGAGACTTTGTCAAGCAGATCGTAGTATCCCTCCTCGTCTTCGTCAGGGTCAATGATGGTGTTGTCAAACGTTGGGGGCTCTGGATTGTTTATTATTTTATCAATGTGTTCATCGTCACGCCTTATTCCTTCGATGAAGGCTGGTTCAAAATGCTCCAGTCTTATCTTGTCGAACGGTACGGTCTCGTGTGGTGTTGAGTATTTGGTAAAGAACGGATTGTTGTCGTTGGTGCTGTTCATATAGTTGTCGTTGTGTATTGTTTGAGATATGTATTGTTATCCTTTGTGGCTTATAGCAGTTGCAGTGCTGGTACTTCCACCATTCCTCTGCGTTGTATTATCTTGTCAGCTCTGTTCATGTCGTTAAGTGCATTCGATACGTCCAGCCTGCTTACGTTCAGTTCTTCGGCCAGTTGCGCCATCTTTATGTGTAGCACTTTTCTTCCTGCTGGGTACATGGAGCGTTGCTTTATGAATGTTGCTATGCGGTCGGTGAGTGCTGGGTTCTTTGGTTGCCACGGCTGTCTTTCCAGTTGTTGGGTGCGTCGGCAGATGAGATTGAGGTAGTTCAGTCTTACAATCATATAGTGATTGAATATCTGTGTGAGATCTTCTTTCATTATACTTATTGACTCGCAGGTGGTATATGCTCTGCAAATGGAATGGTATCGTGGCGATATTCCGAAGAGTTTGTCTGGTTCCAGTGTTTGTGTTGCTTGCACAAGTTCTTCCAAATGGTATGCCCTGTTGTCTGAATATGTGTCTATCTCCATCCAGCCTTCTATGACGGAGATGAGTGAGTTGCATGTGTCCCCTTCTTCAACTATGGTGCTTCCTTTCTTGTGGTGGCGCAGGTTGAAGCGTGTGTTGCGTGCTATGTCCATCAGGTCTTTCTCTGATAGTCCGAGAAAGATGGGTATTCCTAATAGGTCCTTATGGTTTAACTGCATTTGTTTTGTTATTTATCGATGTCTTTCTTTAATTCCTCTGAATACCATACAGCGTTTTTCCCGCTGTCGTCTGTGTATATAAGGTATGCTGAAAGGGTTTTCTTCCTGCTGAGGATGCTTCTTGCTTTGTCCAGTCCCAGCACCATAAAGGCTGTGGCGTAGGCGTCGGCTTCGGCGCAGGTGGGGGCAAATACCGTGGCTGATAGTATGTTGTGCTGTACGGGGTAGCCTGTCTTTGGGTCTATGGTGTGGGCGTATTTCTTGCCGTTCTTGTAGTAGAAGTTGCGGTAGTTGCCTGATGTTGCCATGGCTCTGTCGGTCATTGTCAGCACGGTTTGTATCTCTTGGTTTACTGCTAAACTGTCATCCGTGGGGCGTGTTACACCTATTCGCCACTGTTTTCCGCTTTGGTTGTGTCCTTTTACGATGACTTCCCCGCCTATTTCCACCATATAATTTTCTATGCCTTGCTGTGATAGGTGTCTTGCCACCATGTCAACGGCGTAGCCTTTTGCGATGGCGCTGCAGTCCAGCATGGTGCGCGGGTCTTGTTTTACTATGTGTTTGCCGCTTTTGTCGAGGCTGATTTTGTCGAGACCGACAAAGGTTTTTATGCTGTCAATGTCTGATTCTGTCGGCATTTTGCCTGATTTGAAGCCGAATCCCCATGCGTTCACCAGTGGGGCGACCGTGATGTCGAATGCGCCTGCTGTTTCTTCATATACTGAGTGTGCCAGTTTATATACTTCAATGAACTGTGTGTCCAGTGTGATGTCTTTGTTCTGGTTTACTGCTGTTATGATAGAGTTGTCGTTAAAGGGTGATAATGAGTTGTCAACCCCTTGCAGTATCTTTTCTATTTCGGCCTTATGGCTTTCCGGATTCTCGTAAGTTATGTTGTATGATGTGCCGAATACGAAGCCTGAGTCATGCTGATAGATGCCTGCCCCGCGTCTTTCCCCGAATACCACCAGTGCTACAAGCAGCAGTACCAGTATTGGGAGTGTGATTGCAGCTTTCTTTTTTCTGTCCATCTTTTATTTCCCTTTCTTGTTTTTTCGTGACAGTTCTACTGCTATGTTGAATGTTCCGCCGAGTTTGTCGCCGTCTTTTCCGTAGCCGGGTACGTACCATATCTTCTCGCCTTCATTGCCTTTGCCTGATAGTTTGGATTTGTATCTGAAGCTCCAGCCAAGGTGTACAGGTCCCCACAGCCTTGCATCTACTGAGAATACCAACTCTGCCCAGTGATAGGATATGTTTTTTTCGCTTGTGGAGTAGGGCACGGTGCCGCCCCAGTAGGGCACGTCTATATCGCCGTATATCTCTTGTTTGAAGTTTGTGAAGCCGTATCTCGCGCCGAACATTACGCGGTAGTCGTCGTGTTTGTTCTTTGATATGTTGATGTCACAGCCTATTCTGGCGTATGGGGCGTTTGTTTTTGCTTCTATGTTGGTTACGTCGTCGGTTTCATGTTTTGCTGATCCGAGGCCGATTTCTACTATCGGGAAGTATTTGTCTTTTAGGTTGACGCGTAATGCGCCTTCAAACTGACCGTAATCTCCTACCATTCGCATTATTGTTCCTGCCAAATCGTATGATACTGATAGTCCGCGGAACAGTGGTATGGTGTCTGCCGCAGCCTGTTCTGCCTTTGTTTTCTGTGTGTTTTGCGCTGTGGTGGCTATGGGGTACAGCAGGCTAATCGTCAATGCTATGCAGATGGATTTGTATGTTTGAGACAGATGCATCGTTGCTTACTTTGGGATTGTTTATGATTACGGTGTCAATGAAGTTGTGTGTGCTGCCTACTTCCAGCAGTTCGTGGTGGTATCGTGGTGCGCAGTCCACTGATTCAAACTGTGGTATGTTTGTTTTCCTTGCCCATATTATGTCTGTTATAGTGGTGGAGTCGGTCAGGTGCAGCGTTATTGCTATCTCGTCCTTGTCCGCCCCGTAACTCATGGGTATGTCAAACGATGACGCGTTACTCATGCTGTTGATGTAAACAGTGTCGCTGCCGACCGTTGTTCTGAGCAGGGAAACGCTTACCGGGTAGTTGAGGGTGACGTCGTTGCCGTCCCCGTCGTGTAAGGTATAGTGGCAAAGAACCCTTCCCTCTATGTTACAGTCTATGGAGGAACAGGCGACAGTGGCCACTGTGAGGAGTGCGAGGAGTATGATGTGTGATGGTTTCATTGCTGTTTTTTGTCGTGCGTCACACCGTTGTGTCTATACGGTTTTCTCTATTTGGTACTCATTCCTGCCTTGTGAGGATCGGCTTACGAGGTCTGCTACGAAGCCAGCAAGGAACAGTTGTGTGCCTATTATCATCATTGTCAGTGCTATGTAGAAGTAGGGCGAGTCGGTAACAAGCCGCTGTGGTATGCCCTGACTTAGTGAGTACAGTTTGTCTGCGCCTATGATGCAGGCGGAGATGAAGCCTA
>CALYTD010000069.1 GCA_945486445.1 uncultured Prevotellaceae bacterium | reverse complement strand
AAGCTTTTTCATATAGTTCCATTTTGCTAACAGTAGGGCCGCAAAGCAGTCGCAACTGTAAAATTGACCTATATTATTTTCAAGTACAAAAGTACACAATATAAATCAATTATTTAACCATTTTCAATAACAAAATGCTTCATTTTGTCTATTTTTTAATTATTTTTTTCTACTTTTGCAACCGTAATTAATATAAACTATGGTAACAACACTAATCAAACCAGACTATATCTTTGAAGCAAGTTGGGAAGTTTGCAACAAAGTAGGCGGAATTTATGCAGTTCTATCAACAAGAGCCAAGACCCTGCAAGACGCATTACCCGACCACATTGTATTCATAGGCCCAGACTGTTGGGGCGACAAGGAAAACCCATATTTCGTTCAGGACGACACACTTCTTGCAGACTGGAAGCAAGAGGCCATAAAAGAAGGACTCAACGTCAAGATAGGACGTTGGGACATACCAGGACAGCCAATATCAATACTTGTTGACTTCCAACCCTACTTCTCCAAGAAAGACGAAATATACGGAACACTTTGGAATGACTTTCAGGTTGACTCCTTCCACGCATACGGTGACTATGACGAGGCAAGTATGTTCTCATACGCCGCGGCACTCGTAGCGGAGAGCATATATAACTTCATGGACCTGAAAGACAAGAAGGTAATATACCATGCCAACGAGTGGATGTGCGGTCTCGGCGCACTTTACATACACAAGAACATTCCCGAAATAGGCACTATATTCACCACACACGCCACATCAATAGGCCGCTCCATAGCCGGCAACAACAAACCGCTGTATGAATACCTGTGGGCATACAACGGAGACCAGATGGCAGAAGAACTGAATATGCAGTCAAAACACTCTATCGAGAAACAGACAGCACACTATGTTGACTGCTTCACAACGGTAAGTGACATCACCGCCACAGAGTGCAAGGAACTACTCGAACCCGTTGACGTAGTACTGCCCAACGGCTTTGAAAACGACTTCGTGCCCAAAGGAGCCAAGTTCACCTCAAAGCGCAACGCTGCACGCAAGAAGATATTGCAGATGGCAAACTGCCTTACCGGCTGCAAATATCCAACAGACACACTAATCGTAGCCACCAGCGGACGCTATGAGTTCCGCAACAAGGGCATTGACGTATTCATAGAGGCAATGAACCGCCTCAACCAAGAAGAAAAACTAAACAAGCAGGTGATAGCACTCATAGAAGTACCAGCATGGGTAGGCAATCCACGCGAGGACCTTCAGGAGCGTATGGAAAGCGGAAAAACATTTGACACGCCACTTGACACACCAATGATAACACACTGGCTTCACAACATGGACGAGGACAAAGCACTCGGAATGATGAAAAGCCTCAATATATGGAACCAAAAGGAGAACAAAGTAAAAGTAATCTTCGTGCCATGCTACCTCACTGGCAACGACGGAATCCTCAACCTCTCCTACTATGACTGCATCATAGGCAACGACCTCAACGTATACCCCTCATACTATGAGCCATGGGGTTACACACCATTAGAGGCAGTAGCCTTCAAAGTACCATGTATCACTACCGACCTCGCAGGCTTCGGACTATGGGCAAACTCAGAAAAAGGCTCATACAGCGAGATTGAAGACGGCGTGAAGACAGTACACAGAACTGACTACAACTACACAGAAGTAGCAGACGTAATAAAAGACACCATAACAGAATATTCAAACTTTACCGACGCACAAATAAAGAAAGCACGCACCGCAGCAGAAAAACTATCAAAGAAAGCACTGTGGAGCGAGTTCATAAAATACTACTGGCAGGCATATGACTTCGCCCTGAAAGCAAAAACAAACAAGTAATTTCTTTATTAATCATAAATATAACCATTATGAAGATTAAATCTGATTATGCTAATACTCCTATATGGAAGGAGTTTAACGTAAAATCCACCCTGCCCAAAGAGTTGGAGTGCCTCGACGAGATAGCACACAACATGTGGTGGGTATGGAACTATGACGCACGCGAGATGTTCCGTAGTCTCGACAATGATCTTTATGAAAAGGTAGCACACAACCCTGTACAGCTCCTTGAACAGCTCAGTTACGAGCGCAAGGAAGAAGTGGTTAAAGACGAAAAAATCATGGCTAACGTGAAAGCCGTCTATAAACACTTCACTGAATACATGAACGTAAAGCCAGACACCACACGCCCTTCTGTTGCATACTTCTGCATGGAATTCGGTATTCATAACTCACTGAAGATCTACTCTGGTGGTCTTGGTATGCTTGCAGGTGACTACATCAAGGAAGCATCAGACTCTAACGTGGATATGTGTGGTATAGGTTTCCTCTACCGTTTTGGTTATTTCAAGCAGAGTCTGTCTATGGACGGCCAGCAGATAGCCAACTATGACGCACAGAACTTCACCTCACTCCCAATAACACGCACCCTTGACGAGAACGGTAATCAGGTTGTTATAGACGTACCTTACATGAACTATATGGTTCACGCACTCGTTTGGCAGGCTAATGTAGGCCGTGTGAAGCTCTATCTTCTTGACACTGACAACGACATGAACTCCGAGTTTGACCGTCCTATCACCCACGCTCTCTACGGTGGTGACTGGGAGAACCGTCTCAAGCAGGAGATACTTCTCGGTATAGGCGGTGCGCTCCTGCTGAAGAAACTTGGCATCAAGAAGCAGATATATCACTGTAACGAAGGCCACGCAGCCCTCTGCAACCTCCAGCGTCTTGTGGATTATGTCAAGGAAGGATTCACCTTCAATCAGGCAATGGAGATAGTACGTGCCTCTTCAATATACACTGTACACACTCCTGTACCAGCAGGTCACGACTACTTTGACAAAGACCTCTTCGGGAAATACATGGGTGGCTATCCACAACTCCTCGGTATCACATGGAACGAGTTTATCGGAATGGGCCGCATCAACCCCGATGATGAGAACGAACGCTTCTGTATGTCAACCTTCGCATGCAACACTTGCCAGGAGGTTAACGGCGTATCAATGCTTCACGGCTGGGTTTCACAAAAGATGTTCTCTTCTATATGGAACGGATATTACCCAGAGGAGAACCACGTAGGCTATGTCACCAACGGTGTACACTTCCCTTCTTGGTGCGCTACTGAGTGGCGTAAGATATACGACAAGTATCTCAAGAAAGGCTACTATGCCGACCAATCTAACGAAGACCTGTGGCATGGCATCTACGACTGCCCTGATACAGAGATATGGGAGACACGTATGGCCCTCAAGCAAAAGCTTGTAAGCTACATTCGTGATAAGTTTACAGAGTCATGGTTGAAGAACCAAGGTGACCCAGCACGCGTGGTATCGCTGCTTGAGCGCATCAACCCTAACGCACTGATGATAGGTTTCTGCCGTCGCTTCGCTACCTATAAGCGCGCACACCTGCTCTTCACTGACCTCGACCGTCTGTCAAAGATAGTCAACAACCCAGAGCATCCAGTGCTATTCTTCTTCTCAGGAAAGGCACACCCAGCAGACGGTGCAGGACAAGGACTCATCAAGCGCATCTTTGAAATATCACAGCGTCCAGAGTTCCTCGGTAAGATTATCTTCCTCGAAGACTACGACTTCCAACTCGCACGTCGCCTCGTTTCTGGCGTAGATATATGGATGAACACCCCAACTCGTCCTCTTGAAGCATCTGGCACATCTGGCGAGAAAGCCGAAATGAACGGTGTCGTAAACCTCTCCGTGCTCGACGGCTGGTGGGTAGAAGGCTACCGCAAGGGCGCAGGATGGGCTCTCAAGCAGGAGCGCACATACCAGAACCAGGGATACCAAGACCAGCTTGACGCTGCTACGATATACAACATGCTTGAGAACGAGATTGTTCCTCTCTACTATGACAAGGACAAGAACGGCGTTTCAAAAGAATGGATAAAGGTAATAAAGAACTCTATCGCAACCATCGCACCTCACTACACGATGAAGCGTCAGTTGGACGACTACTACAACAAGTTCTACAACAAACTGGCAGAGCGTTCAGCAAAAATCAATGCCAACGACTACCAGATGGCAAAGGACATCGCACAGTGGAAAGAAAACGTGGCAGAGCGTTGGGACAGCATAAAGGTTGTATCATCAGACATCACCGTTCTCACCTCAGGCGCAGAGACTGGCAAGACATATACCATACAGTATGTCATTGACGAACAAGGCCTTAACAATGCAGTAGGACTGGAACTGGTAGCACTCAACAACGACACGAATACCTCTGAACGTCAGGTACACAAGGTCGTACCATTCGAAATGGTAAAGCAAGAGGGCAACCTCTACACCTTCGAATGTAAGATAGAAGTCAATCAGGCAGGCACATACAAGACATGCGTACGTATGTTCCCAAAGAACGACCTGCTGCCACACCGTCAGGACTTCTGCTATATCAAGTGGCTTGACTAAAATATAAAAACAACACGCTGTCACAAAGACAGCAAAGTTGAAGCAAATAAAAACTGGTGTTCCAAAACTCACAAGAGGAAGGGACACCAGTTTTTTTGTCACACCACGCAATTTCAACAAGACAAACTAGGATTACTCCAATAAAAAGACTACCTTTGCAAAAAACACATACCTGACAACATACGTAAAAGAACCCATTTCACTCCGTAATAAGCCCCAAATCAAATGAACATAGTAATACTCTCAGGAAGTCCCCGCAACGAAGGCAACACAGAACTATTAGCACAAGCCTTCACCCAGGGAGCAGCACAGCGCCACAACATAGAAACCATATCCGTCAGAAACAACAAAGTAAATCCCTGCATAGGCTGCAACCACTGTTTCAACAACGAGGAACACCACTGCTGCCAAAAAGACGATATGGAAAAGATATACGCAAAGCTAAAAGATGCGGATATGCTCGTCATAGCAACACCTGTATATTTCTATGGCATCAGCGCACAACTCAAAACCATCATAGACAGGTTGCACAACCCAATAAGAGACACCTTCCACATCAAGAAAGCAGCACTACTCGCCGTTGGAGCAGCGTCGCTACCAGAACTGTTTGACGCCATACTTGCCGAATACCACCTATGCCTTAACTTCTTTAACATTGAGGACGCAGGCACAATCCTCGTAAGAGGAGCAAAAGAAAAAGGTGACATCAGAAGCACCACCGCCCTGCAAGAAGCACGCAGTTTGGCTGAGAATCTATAACCACCGGGCCACACTTGCAATTCTGATGCTAAGACAAGGAAAAAGCACAAAGGATATAAAGAGGGAACTTCCCTCTAAGACAATTTCCCTCTAAGACATATAAAAGAAGCGTTATGCTTAATAACTATTTGTGTCTTATAATTCACAGAAAAAGGCTAACACCCTCAGTTCTTTTCAAACTGTTGGTGTTAGCCTTTTAATAATGTAAATGCCTGCTAATATTATTCGTCTTTCAGCAGTTTTTCAATAAAATCATCAAGGTCCCTCTCCATATCCTCCATGAAGGAAGGACCTATTATAACTGTCTCAGAATCATCCTCTACATAGATTTCTGCTATGTGTTGACCTGCCTCATCCTCAAGAATAAAGGAATAGGGCTTGATGATGCCAAGTTCTAACGACATTGACGAGAGAATATTGCGCATCAAGTCTTCTACCTTCTTGTAAAACGAGGTAGTGTCACCCTGATTGTTTATCCACTCCTCTACAACACCGCGTGTTATTTCTTTTCCGTCATCATCAAATGCCATCAGGTCTCCTGTCTCCTGTGACACATGAATATGTATGTCAGTGAAGAGCATTGGCTCTTCTTTTGAAGGGAATTTCTCCACAACCTTGTCAAGGAAGCGTGATACCTGATGTATGGTTTTGTCAGTCATATTCGTTGTTTGATGATTGGTTTGTTGGTTGTATTGAGTGTCTGTTGGTTGGTTTTGCCTAAGATTATTTCTTTACACACGGCTTACGGTCACTGTCGACTTGCGTGTCTCTGAGTTTTCCTAATGGCAACGTGCTTACCTCTTTCCGTGGCAATTCTTGAACTTCAAGCCTGAACCACACGGACACGGGTCATTGGGACGCGGTTTCTTAGCGTGAACAATGGGGATACGTGGCGGCAACTGTGGCGCTGTGGGGTCATTGTAACGAGGACGATTTGTACCGTCAGGTAGTGCGCTGGGGGCAGCAGCTGTACCGTCTGCATTGAGTTCTTGCTTATGGGTCTCATACTTTGGTGGCTCCTGCTTCGGTGGTTCTGGCATCTCTACGGGATGCTCGATAGGCGCATTATCCTTGAAGATGCGTATGCGTGAAAGGGTGCTGCACACGGCGTCATTCATCTGATTTATCATCGCATCCCACAACTTCACGCTCTCCAACTTAAAGATAAGGAGTGGATCCTTCTGCTCATAACTTGAGTTCTGCACTGAGTGACGTAGTTCGTCAAGTTGGCGGAGGTTTTCTTTCCAGTTATCATCAATGGTGTGCAGCATTATCATCTTCTCGAACTGCCGCATTATGTTCTGGCACTGTGTTTCGTAACATTCCTTAAGGTCAAAGGACATACGATATATCATGTGC
>CALYTD010000068.1 GCA_945486445.1 uncultured Prevotellaceae bacterium | reverse complement strand
CCATAGACTATCACCACCACCTTGTGCCGTGAGGCGGTATTGTCAGGCAGGTGAATATCCATCCTGTGCCCCACGATGCCGTCTCCGGCATAATCCACATTCTCCCATTTGCGATTGTCCTGCGCAGACAACCCCTGTGTCAAAAGACAGGCAAAAAGAGACAGCACTGCCTTAAAGACAAAAGATTTCTTCATAACTAATGATTTTAATTGAACATACAATGCCGGCGATGTGGCGACAAGCCTTTGTGGATTACACATCCGCCACGCCACATTGCCAATGCAAAGTTATAAAGAAATGCCGACAGTACGTTTCCATAATGTTACACAAACTATTTCCATAATAGCCAAGCCACATCCAACTCCTTCATTTGTACCATAAAGTTTCACTGTTGTAATATCTGTTCCTCCGGCCAGTTCACCAGATAGAGCGTTTCCGTGGCGCGCGTGAAGGCGGTATAAAGCCAATGTATGTAGTCCGGCGTCAGCATATCGTCAGTCATGTATCCCTGGTCCACATACACGTGTCTCCACTGTCCGCCCTGCGCCTTATGACAGGTTATGGCGTATGCAAACTTCACTTGCAGGGCGTTGTAATATATGTCTTCACGCACTGCCTTCAGCCTGTCCGCCTTCCGTGGAATGTCCATATAGTCCTCCATCACACCGTCATACAGTTGCTTTTGCTGCGCCGCTGACAGCGCCGGAGCGTCGGTATGCAGCGTGTCGAGAATTGCGGTAAGCTGCATTTCCATGTCGTTATAATCAGGAAAACAGAGCGTAAGGTCAGCAAAGCGGAAGCCATAAAGCTCGCGCACGTTGCGCACCCGCTGCACAATGGCAATGTCTCCGTTGGCAATGAAAGAGAGCAACAGCCCCGCCCCCGCAGCGTCCTGCCCCTGAACGTCCTGCGCAGAGCCACCGCCGTTCGCAGAAGCCGCTGCTGGCGAGGGAGCAGAGGGAGACTCATTAAAATAGTGATTCTTCACAACCATAAGGCGATCGCCAGAACACAGTTCCCCATCCTGGTCCACCACCTGCGCCCGTATGCCCCTATTATATATGGTAGCACGCTTGTTGCTGCGTGTTATAACCACCGTGTCATCAATGCCAACGCTACCATAACTGCTTGACAGCGCGTCAATAAGTTCACTCCCCTGCACCACCTTAATGTCAGCAAAGCCTTTGAGAAGAATCTTTGGCAGCGCCGTTGCCTCATCGTGTGTAATGAGACGGCGTATCATGGTGGCGTTCCACAAGATGCCACTCTCCTGCTTTTGTCTCACCACCTCATGCAGGTCACACTCAAACGTGTCAAGCCCGTAACAGCCCATCACCCCCGATTGCAGTGCCGGAGCCTCGTCCTCACCCACCGGCGGCAACTGCGCCGTGTCACCAATGAGCATCATGCGGCAGTTACGCCCAGAATAAACATAGGTCACGAGATCATCAATCACGCCCCCGCCATTACCTATAAACGCCGGCATTCCCTCTGAGGGCAACTGTGGCATAGTGCTTATCATAGAGGCCTCGTCCACCACGAAGAGCGTGTCGGTGTACATATTGACATCAAGGCAGAAGTCTCCCCCTACCCTTTTCTGACGATATATCCTGCGGTGTATGGTCGTAGCAGGCAGAGAACAGTTTAACGACAGCACCTTGGCAGCACGCCCCGTTGGAGCCATAAGCACCACCCTCTGCTTCAGGGCGCACAAAGTATTGACCATAGCCGCCACAAGCGAGGTCTTGCCCGTGCCTGCCGAGCCACGGAATATCATTACCGGCATACCCTGACGGGCAGCAAGAAAGGAGGTAAAAACATCAAGAGCATTACACTGGTCGTCAGTGGGCGATAGGCCAAAACGCTCCAATACGGCGTGCTTAAATTCGGTCGTGGTCATTTTTTTGGTGTAACTATTTGCTCCAACAAGTTTTTTATTGTAACTTTGCAACTGCAAAGTTAGTGTTTTTTCACGAGACCACGAAACAAAATCACAAGTTATAATCCGCAGAGAAAGCGTTTTACCAACAAAGCGCCGACTGGTGATTCATGACAGACAACATATCTCGCACACCATAAAGACAATGAACCCTACAATCAACATACCCCCCAGAGAACTCACCATACGTGCAGGAAACGGCACTCTATCATTCCTCATCACAGAGCAAGACGGCACAACCGCCTTCCATCCCTACGCTGTGAAGAGCGGAATGTCACTATCAGCCAACCTCCGCGAGGCGTTCAAGGAACAATTATACCTGCACGGTCTCTTCACAAAGGCGGTGCTCATGGTGTGCAGTCCAGTAGTACTTGTACCACAGGAGGACTATGTAGAGACAGAAAACTTTAACGCCGAGGCAATGTATGCCAGTGTGCTGACAGGACATAAAGGTGAAGAAAAACTGACCAAAGAACTGCAAGAACTGGAAGCAGTAGCAGTATATGCAGTGAACAAAGACCTAAAAATGGTGGTAAACGACAACTGCAAAAACGTTGAAGTGACAAACGTAATGCTGCCAGTATGGCGACATCTCTACAAACGTTACTACCAAAACGGCGAGAGGCGCAAACTGTTTGCATACTTCCATGATAAAAGTGTGGATATATGCAGTTTTGAACAACGCCGCCTCCACTTTGCCAACACATTCGACTCACAACACGCCCACGACGCACTATACTACCTGTTGTTCGTATGGAAACAACTGGGCATGAATCAGAAAGAAGACGACCTCTTCGTGATAGGCGATATGCCGCACCGCGAATGGCTGATGAACAGACTGGCAACATACATCACAAGAGTACACACCGTGAACCCCGTGGCAGACCTTAACCGCTCACCACTGGCACAAATAAAGGATATGCCCTTTGACATGATGCTGAAAAAATAACAACATGAAAGCATCATAGCAAAACCGTCAGGCAACATTGCAAAAAGAAACAACAAGACAACAAAACCGCTAAGCCAGCAAACAACAAACCCAGCAAACAACAATCATGCGCATAATAACAGGCAAATACAAAGGCAGGCACTTCGACATACCACGCACTTTCAAGGCAAGACCAACCACAGACTTCGCCAAAGAAAACATCTTTAACGTGATGTTAGGGTACATTGACTTTGAAGAAGCAACGGCACTCGACCTCTTCTCCGGCACCGGCAGCATCTCACTCGAACTACTCTCACGCGGGTGTAGCGACGTGGTAAGCGTAGAACAAGACAGAGACCACGCCAACTTCATAAGGCAGTGCATGGAGAAACTGGGCACAACAGACCACACACTGGTGCGCACTGACGCCTTTCGCTTTATGAACACCTGCAAAAAACAGTTTGACTTCATCTTTGCCGACCCACCATACGCATTACCCACACTGACAGAAATACCCGGCAAAGCACTGCCCCTGCTGAAAGAAGGAGGAGTACTCGTACTTGAACACAGCAAAAAAGACGACTTCTCACAACACTGTCGCTTCATAGAACACCGCGCATACGGCAGCGTCAACTTCTCTATATTTAAGTAAACTGTTGGTTGAAGGTTAGAGGTTGTTGGTTAAAGGTTCATGGATGGAAGTCCAAGGTTGAAGGTTATCCGGTAGCGTTACCTACAACCCATAACAAAAAACACAGCCCACAACCTCAAACCTTCAACCCACACCCCCTAACCTCCAACCTTTAACCCACAACAACCCTTGATAGACAGAGCAACCATAGAACGCATAAAAGACACCGCAGACATAGTAGATGTGGTGTCAGAGTTCGTGTCGCTTAAGAAAGTCGGCGTGAACTACCGCGGTCTATGTCCGTTCCATAACGACCACTCACCATCATTCTACGTGAACCCCGCACGCAGAATATGCCACTGCTTCGTGTGCGGAGAAGGAGGAGACAGCGTAAGTTTCATAATGAAACATGAGCAGTTGACCTACCCCGACGCGCTGAGGTGGCTCGCAAACCGCTATCATATCACAATAGAAGAACGCCAGTTGACAGACGAACAACGGAAAGAACAGTCAGAAAGAGAGGCGATGTTCATAGTGAACGAATGGGCGGCAGACTACTTCAAAGACATACTCGAAAACGATATCGACGGGCGTGCCATCGGTATGCAGTACTTCCGGCAGCGTGGAATAAGAGATGATATAATCAATAAGTTCCGTCTCGGCTTCTGCCTCAACGACAGAAAAGCACTGTCAAAGACCGCCATAGCAAAAGGATACAAAGAAGAATACCTCATAAAGACAGGCCTGTGCTACCGCAAAGACAACGGAGAACTGATAGACCGCTTTGCCGGACGCGCCATGTTCCCATGGATAGGAGTAAGCGGAAAAGTAGTGGCCTTCGGAGGAAGAGTACTCGATGCACGCACAAAAGGCGTAAACCAAAAGTACGTTAACTCCCCCGACTCAGACATATACCACAAAGACCACGAACTGTACGGCATCTTCCAAGCCAAGAAAGCCATAACAAAAGAAGACTGCGTATATATGGTTGAGGGATACACCGATGTCATATCCATGCACCAATGCGGCATAGAGAACGTGGTGGCAAACTCTGGCACCGCACTGTCAGAGTACCAGATACACATTCTTCACCGCTTCACCACAAACATAGTACTACTCTATGACGGTGACGCAGCAGGCATAAAAGCCGCCCTGAGAGGCACGGACATGCTACTAAGACAAGGCATGAACGTCAAGGTATTGCTGCTTCCCGATGGCGATGACCCCGACTCCTTCGCAAAAAAACATAACGCAGAGGAGTTCCGCAACTACATATCAGAACACAAGACAGACTTCATAGAGTTCAAAACACGTGTACTTCTCGAAGGAGTCACTGACCCCGTAAAACGCTCAGAAGCCATATCAAGCATAATAAAGAGCGTCAGCGTGATAGGAGACCCTATCATAAGAGCAACATATATACAAGACTGCGCATCACGATTGGGTATTCAGGAGCAAGTACTGATATCCAAAATGAACGAAAACATACGCCAATACCGAGACGAACAACGCAAAGAAGAAGAACGAAAGAGGCGTAACAGCAGTGCAGCACAGCAGAACTTCAACTCCACAGGGCAACAACCACAAAGCACAAAACAGACAGAAAACACCACACCAGATAACAACTACGACAGTTACGGACCGCCACCAGACGCCTTTCTACCACCAGAAGCGTTCACGCAACCACAACAGTATGGCACACAAACACCGCCCGCAGAAACACAGACAAGCACAACAAGCAACAGCGGGACAAAGATAAAAGAGACAGTATCAGACCTTATAATGAAACTGGTGATAACACATGGGCACGAGATACTATATGACTCAGTGGAGACAGAGGACGGAAACACCACCTCACTGACACTGGCGGAGTTCATAAACTATGACCTCGCAACAGACAATCTGCTGTTCAGCCTACCACTATACAATAGGATTCTGGAAGAGGCAGTGAGCCATTCACACGAAGAAGAGTTCAATGCCGAACGCTATTTCACCATGCACCCAGACTACGATGTATCATCACTCGCCCTACAACTGACCGCTAACAAGGTGCTACTATCAAAGAGTTTGCAGATAAAACACACGGAAGAAAGCCTGCGGGAACAAGTAAATCACCTGTTATTAGACTTCCGATACGAATATATCACAGCCAAACTGGCACAGTTACGCACCGACATTGCATTGGCAAAAGGCGATAAGCAAAGACAGACAGAGTTGATGGCTGAACTGCAAGAGATGCTGAAAGTACGTAGCGCAATAGCCAAGAAGATAGGAGGCAGCGTGATAATGCGGTAGGGAAAATCCCCTTTCAGTTAGGGAAAAACCCTTTGGAAGAAACAAAAAAGTAGGTATCTTTGCAGCAAGAAACCTATAAAACCGCAATAATATGAAAAAGATACTACTGTCACTGGTAACACTTCTCACCACCACAAGCACCATAAACGCCATGCCTTACCAGCAAGCAAGAGAACAAGCACTGTTCCTTACAGACAAGATGGCGTATGAACTGAATCTCACCGAGCAGCAATATGAGGCAGCATACGAGATAAATCTCGACTATCTCATGGACGTAAACACGGTGGATGACGTGTATTCCGCATGTTGGAGACAACGTAATGCCGACCTGCAATGCGTGCTACTAAGTTGGCAGTACACCACATTCTGTGCGGCAACATACTTCTTTCGTCCCCTGTATTGGAGCGCAGGAAACTGGCATTTCTCAATATATGCCCACTATCCACACCGTGATTTCTACTATTTCAGCCGTCCCGCCTGCTACGTATCATACCGCGGAGGACACAGTTGGAGATACAACGGCGGAACATCTTGGTACATACACCACGCCCATAACTACCGAAATACAGGCAGACCACACATCGGACTGCGTGACAACTTCCACAGAAACGGGCACAGAGACAACGTAGCACCACACAGAGAAGCGCACAGGCAGAACGATGACAGACACAGGCAGCATGGACAACAACGCCCTGAGATACACAGAAACAACCGTCCTGGCACTCCCGTTTACAACAACGGAAACCGTACAAACTACAACAATCAGAACCGGAACGACCGCCGCAACTATACAAGGGAGAGCAGTACACGCACCACTGTGAACACAC
>CALYTD010000067.1 GCA_945486445.1 uncultured Prevotellaceae bacterium | reverse complement strand
CCGCACTGCTTGGTTTTTGGTCTTATACTGCAAATAATACGGATATCAACCAGACACCTACTTTATACGCTGGCAACCATCATTGAAAGACCTACAACCTAAAACCCTTAACCTAAAACCAAATATAGCAATGGAAAGAACATGGAGATGGTTTGGCAAGAACGACAAGATAACGCTTGCCATGTTGAAACAGATAGGAGTGGAGGGCATCGTTACCGCACTGCACGACGTTCCGTTAGGAGAGGTATGGACACGGGAGAAGATTCGCGACTTGAGGGAGTACATAGAGTCATACGGTATGCGATGGTCGGTGGTGGAATCCCTGCCCGTCACCGAGACGATAAAGTACGGCGGACCCGACCGCGAGCGGCAGATTGAGGTGTATAAGGAATCACTCACCAACCTGGGAAAGGAAGGAATACACTGCGTTTGCTACAACTTCATGCCCGTTCTGGACTGGGCCCGCACCGACCTGCTGCACGATAACCCCAACGGGTCAAGCAACCTGTACTTCAACTGGGCGGAGTTCGCTTACTTTGACATACACATCCTCAAGCGCGAAGGTGCCGAGGAGCAGTGGAAGGCATTTAATGAAGCGCACAAAGACTGGCACCGCGACATATTAAAAGAGGTTGGCGAGATAAAGGCGAAGGCCACACCGCAGTATGACCACGACCTCGTGGAGACCATAGTGATAAAGACACAGGGCTTCGTGAGCGGCAACTTCAAGGAGGGCGACGACAAACCCGTGGAACTATTCCGCCAACTTCTCGCCCTGTATGACGGCGTAACGAAGGAGCAGTTGCAGGAAAACATGAAGACATGGCTTGAAGCCATCATGCCGATATGCGACGAGTACGACATAGACATGTGCGTACACCCCGACGACCCGCCGTTCCCCATCCTCGGACTGCCACGCATCGTGAACTGCGACGAGGACATACAGCAGTTCCTTGAGGCCGTGCCCAACGAGCACAACGGTCTCACCTTCTGCGCCGGTTCGCTCTCAGCAGGAGGGCATAACGACATAACCAGACTGGCGGAGAAGTATCATGAGCGCACACACTTCGTGCATCTGCGCTCCTGTTACATCTTCCCCAACGGCGACTTCACCGAGGCTTCCCACCTCGGCGGGCGTGCCGACCTTGTGGAACTGGCGCACATCTTCGAGAAAGAGGAGCAGCGTCGCAAGGCCACACGCAAGCCAACGACACAGAAACTGCCCATGCGCGTGGACCACGGAATGACCATGCTGGGCGACGAGAGCAAGGGTTACAACGCCGGTTACTCCTTCCTCGGACGTATGTTCGGCCTGGCGCAGGTACAGGGCATACTCGCTGCCGTGGACAAGGAACTGGGGATAGAGTACAAACAGCCCGGTTTCTTCGGGTAAACAGGTGTCAGGGGCAATGCCCGCAGCCCCAAGTACAATGACATATCGGGGATAAAAAAAATCCGTAGGCCAGTGGCTTGCGGATTTTTTTATAGGTCTTTGGGGGGTGGATGTTACGTACCCTTCTGCTATCAACACCATTTCACCACATAATCAGCACCTGTTTACCGCATAATCAGCACCTGTTTACCGTGCAATCCGCACCTTTTCGCGGCGGGACAAACTCTCCGCATAATCCCAAATCGGTCATAAAATCTGTTAGGAAACAACACAAAAACAAGAAGTTTTGAACTTTTGTGGTCTAATGACCGATTTGGGATAATGGCGGGCGACAGTGCAGCACCACGTCAAATGACCCTATAAAACAGGGGATTTACGATAAATCCGCCCCAGATATTTGGCTTTTATGAAAATTATTCGTAACTTTGCGGCAGAACACAAATAACTAACCGTAGGAGTATGAAGAAAAGACTACTAACCACCATCGTGATACTCGTCACGGTGCTTGCCGCCTTTGCGCAGAGCGTGAAGGTGACATGGCAATTCAGCGACATCGACAACCTTGCCTCTGCCGCCATCACCGGCGATGCCAACGGCACGTCGCTCGTCACCGCCAGTTATGCCCTGGGCGCGTCACTCACCCCCAGCGCCACCCTCACTGCAAGCAATGCAGACACGGGCTACACGCCAGTCACCTACGAGCCAGCGTTCACCGCTCTGCAACCCTCGGCGCAGGTATCATCAGCAACGTCAGGCCATAACGTGGCATTTGGCGTCACTCCCGCCACGGGACATAAGTTCAAACCCACGAAGGTGTCGTTTGACGCCTGTAAGGTAGGAACAGACAAGGGCGGCATAGTGGTGAAGATAAAGGAGAGCGGCGGCACGGAGACACAACTGGAGAGCGTCACACCACTGCGCAACAAGATTATGTCTGGCAATGACGCGGGCTATAGCCACCATGAGTTCTATGTCAACGATGTCATTGTGGAGGGCAAGGCCTTCCTGCTGATGCTGTACATCACCGACATAGCCAATACAAAGACTATGGCACTGCGCAACATTTGCATAGAAGGAGAGATGGACTCAGAGATAAAAACCGTTGGTGACTATCTCACCGCCCTTACCTGCAAGACCGCTGTTGGCGGTGCGGAGTCGGCGGAGGTGTCACTCCTTGACCTTGTAAAAGGACTGAAAAACGGTGAGAGCGTGCGCTATAACACCAAGTTGTCAGCCGACCCCACGGACTTTTCAGCCACCCTCAGCAGCACGTTAGGCACGGGGTACAACGTATATGCGACCTATTCAGACCACGCTGCCACGGTAAGCATAAAGCAGGACGGTGTGGAGAAGATGATATTCACAATCCTCTTCACCGTCTCTACCAAGCCCGTCAAGCCGGCGGCAACACCGCTGAAGCGAGGCCTCATGGCCCTGCACCAGTCCACGGGCAACCTCGTCTCATGGCGCGCACGTGCCACTGACGACCCGAACCTCAGCTTCCGCCTGTGGAGAGGCACGTCAGCAGCAATGCAGCCCACAAAGGTGAACAGCGGAAAGACCATCTGCGGAAAGACCAACTTCCTCGACAGCGGCGCCGCGGCAACGGCATATTACAAACTGGAGGTGATTGACGCCGACGGCAACGTGATAGAGACCGAGGTGAGCGGAAAGACATGGGACAACCAGACCTTCTACATACCGCTGAAAGAAGGCGCGCCGACAGACCCGTCAGGAAACGGTGCCACATACACGCCCAACGACGCGTCATACTGCGACATGGACGGTGACGGAGAGTATGAGATAATACTTAAATGGTCGCCTTCCAACGAAAAGGACGCCGCCAGCAGCGGTGCTACGTCAAACGTGTACTTTGATTGCTACAAGATGAACGGCACACGCCTGTGGCGTATAGACATGGGTCAGAACTTCTTTGCCTCCGCCCACACCATACAGTTTATCGCCTGGGACCTTGACGGCGACGGCTACGGTGAGTTTATGGTAAAGACCGCCCCCGGAACCATTGACGGACAAGGTAACTACGTGATACTGGGCAACGACGACCCAACGGCAAACCTGAAGAGCTCAAGGGGCAAGCAGGACCACGGTTCGGAGTATATCACCGTCTTTGACGGTATGACAGGCGCGGAACTCGCCACCATACCATATCACACAGACTATAACAAAGGCCTCAGTTACTGGGGTGACAGCAAGCAGAACCGCTCCGAGCGATACCTCGCAGGCATAGCGTGGCTTGATGGAAAAGACGGTAACCCCTCGCCAATCTTCGCCCGCGGCTATTACAGCGGCGCCTTTGTAGGTGCTTATGACTGGGATGGCGAGACGCTGAAAGAGCGTTGGGTGAGCCGTAACACCACCAGCGGCAAAGGCCTTTGGGGCGAAGGCGCACACTGGCTTAGCGTAGGCGACTGCACGGGTGACGGCAAACAGGACATCGTATATGGCTCCGCCGCACTGAAAAGCGACGGCACCCTGCTGTACAGGACAGGCCTCGGACACGGTGACGCACTGCATCTCGGCGACTTCGTACCAGAGAATCCCGGTCTGGAAGTGTTCATGTCACACGAGGAATCACCCTATGGCGCAGACCTGAGAGACGCCAAGACCGGCAAACTGTTGTTGCACCCCACGGCCTCAGAAGACACCGGCAGAGGACTGATAGGACACTTCAACCCCGAAGCAGAGGGAGCATACTTCCAGACATCAGCCTCAGCCGCACTATATGACTGGACAGGAGCAACGGTGAACGAGAGCGTTTCGCACGGCGGAGGAGCATCACTGAACAACAGAATATACTGGAACGGAACACTGGCAGATGACTATTACGACAAGTCTGTGCTCGAAGCGTACGACCCAAACACCAAGACCTTCGGACGTATGCAGGTAAACGGCACCAACTACACCATCGGTACACTGAACAACAGCACCAAAAACAATCCCTGCATACTTGGCGATTTGCTCGGAGACTGGCGTGAGGAGATAGTCACATGGACGCAGATTGACGGGGTATATAACCTCATCATCAACGCCACCAACTACGAAACGCCATACACCGTGCCACACCTCATGGACGACCTGAACTACCGTGCGCAGGTAATCAACCAAAACTGCTGCTACAACCAGCCGCCACACCTCAGTTACAACCTGCGTGACTCAAAGAAGATAACACGCAAATGCTTCGAGGTAGAGCCTATGGCAGGACTTGACAACGGCGCTGCAACACTGGGAAAATACTGGGACTGCTTCTACACCACGTACCCCGTGATAATACCTAAGGAGGTGACAGCATGGAAGGTAACGGCAAGAGTATATACAGACAACGTTGACACGGTGAAGGTAACGAAACTGAACGCCGGAACGGTGATGGCCGCCAACACCGCAATAATATATAACTCAAACACTCCGGAGGTGACCTTCGTGCCGTCAGCAAAGACCGCCAACACCATGAGCCTGTCAAAACTGAAAGGCAGTTACTGCACCACCACCCTCGCCGCACACACCGACACAGAGGGATACTACGAGTTCCGTGACGGCGAGAGAGGCCTCGGCTTCTACCTTGCTGACGGTAAGAGCATTGCCCGCGGCACCGCATACGCCGCCTTTACAGGCACTGCCGCCAATCCGTTGCACGCCTCATACGTCCTCGGTGACTGGCTGAACCCATCAAATGCCACAGGGGTGACAGAGTGTGAGGACAACACACAGGCAACAGAAGGCGACGGACAGATATACAACCTGCAAGGAATACGCCTTGACAACATACCGGAAAAAGGCGTTTACATAATCAACAAGCGGAAATACACACGGTAGTAAGCGCCGCTGACTACACATGAAAGCGCCGCACCCACATATCCCCCCAAGCCTCCCGGCACTGCTGACATTCGCCGCCGGGATAGCAACAGGGAGTATGGTGGGTGCGGCTGACGTTACAGCCACGCCGTGGACGGACCCTCTGACGAGCCCCACGGCAGTGGCAGTGGCGGTGGCAGCACTGGCAGGCATACCGCTGTTATGCCGCAGACGGAAAGCCCTTGCCATGCTGGCGGTGCTGACAGCAACGTTTTTCATAGGCATGATGCTGTGGCATTACAGTCCCATGGCAGGGTGGGAGAGAGCCTCGCGCAGCCTGCTCGCACCCGCTATGGCCGATGAAATGTCAGAACGCCGCGAGCAACTGGCGGAGGTATATGCCGCGGCAGGGCTGCAAGGCGACGAATATGCGCTTGTCACAGCCATGACACTCGGTGAGAGACAGCGTGTCAGCAGTACGCTGTCAGCCGTCTATGACACCAGCGGAGCCTCGCACATCTTTGCCCTTTCAGGTCTGCACCTCAGTGTGATATACCTCATGCTGTCGCTATCCCTGCCCCGACGACGCTCCCCCCGCACCACGCTGGCGGTGATGCTGGCACTGCTGTGGGCATACGCCGTGCTGGCAGGACTGCGTCCCTCCGTAGTACGTGCCGCCGTGATGCTGAGCATATACACTCTGATAACCACCATAGGACGGCGCACGGACGGCGTGGCAGCACTCGTGGCAACAGCCTTCCTACTGCTGGCAGTATGTCCGTGGTGGCTCTTCGACGTGGGATTTCAGATGTCGTTCATGGCGGTGCTGGGTATAACGCTGTTCCTGCCAACGCTGGTGCGCATCGGCGGACTGCGTGCGCAGCGTGACTACCTGTACCGCATCACGCCAGAAGAGCAAACACGCCGCCTTGACAAATACGCCCTGAGGCATTACCTGCGCAACGCACTCATGATGTCAGCAGGCTGGTTGTGGAACATCGTAGCCCTGTCACTAACAGCACAGGTGGGCGTAATACCGCTGATAGCCCTTTACTTCGGGCGTTTCAGCACATACGCCATTCTCGCAAACCTGCTTGTCTCTCCCTTGGCATCAGTTGTCATTCCCCTCTCGTTCCTGCTCCTCGCCCTCGGCGTGGCAGTACCGTTCCTGCCCTTCCTCGCACCCGTCATGTCGCTGTGCGCCACACTGTTAACACTACTTGCACGGCTGATGAACGAGTGGGTAGGGTGGATAGCCACGCTGCCCGGTGTGTAGTAAGATGCCAGTTGTGAGTGAGGAGTAACAGGTGAGAAAATATAACACATAACTCATAAGTCTCATGACATCACTTCCCAAGTCTATTCTGCAAGAGGCGATACAGGGCAAGTTAGTAACCCAGATACCAGAAGAGGGTACTGCCCAGGTACTGCTTGA
>CALYTD010000066.1 GCA_945486445.1 uncultured Prevotellaceae bacterium | reverse complement strand
CCGCTCAAACCGTATTGTAAGCTCCACACAGACGGACATGAACGGTAACTTCTCATTCAAGATAAAGGACCCAAAGAACAAACTTAAGTTCAGTTTCGTGGGTTATAAGACAAAGACCGTTGCAATAAACTCCACCTCTTATAATATAATACTGGAAGACCAGACATCACTGAAAGAGGTTACCGTGGTGAGCAAACGCCGCGGTGCAGGCTCAGGACTCGCCATACCACAGGACGAAATGTCAACGTCTAACCAGACCATCAGCACCAAGGAGTTTGAGGGACTGGCCCTGACAACCATCGACGAAGCGCTGCAAGGACGTATAGCAGGTCTTGACATCGTAGCAAACAGCGGTAACCTCGGCTCGGGAACATCAATGCGCCTGCGTGGTGTGAGTTCAATCAACGCCAATACAGAACCACTTATCGTAGTGGACGGCAACGTTTGGGAGAGCGACCGCAACAGTGACATAGACTTCTCATCAGCAAACGACGAGAAATTCGCAGAACTGTTGAACGTCAACCCAGAAGACATCGAGAGCATCAGCGTGCTCAAAGACGCTGCCGCAACAGCCATCTGGGGTTCACAAGGCGCTAACGGTGTAATAGAAATAAAGACCAAACGAGGCGTAAGGGGAAAGACACGCGTAAGCTACAGCTACCGTCTCACCGGCACATGGCAGCCCAACGGCTACGAAATGCTGAACGGTGACGAATACACCATGCTGCAAAAAGAAGCATACTTCAACCCGGAACTGAGAGACAACGCCAGCGACATAATAGAGTTTAACTATGACTATACCAACCCCAACGGCTGGCATAACTTTGACAACAACACTGACTGGCTGGAGGCTGTAAAGCAAACGGGTTACAGACAAAACCACTACATATCACTAACAGGTGGTGGTGAGAGAGCAAACTTCCGTATAGGCGCAGGCTATGACCATGAGACCGGTTCAATAATAAAGCAGCAACTGGACCGCCTCACATCACGTGTGGCATTGGACTACTTCGTAAGTGACCGAATAAAGATTGTTACCAACCTGTCGTTCACATACACAAAGAACCAGAAAAACTACTCCGACCTGCTGGGAATAGCATACAAACGTATGCCAAACCTGCCTATCTACGAGCGTGACAACAACGGAAACGAAACAGGATACTTCTACAATATACCTGCAACAATATCCGGAAAACTCGGTGACCAGATAGACCAAAAGAACCCCGTGGCACTTGCAGAACTCGCAACCAATAACGAAACATCATACAAGGTGTCACCAGAATTCCAGTTAGTATATAACCTCCTCGGTACAGAAGAAGGCAAAACACAACTCAAATACGAAGGAAAAGTAGTGTTTGACATATTCAATAACTACGTAGATACCTTCCTTCCCAGCACACTCAACGTAAGAAACTGGAACAGTCAGGACGAGAACAAGAGCACAGCATACAGCTATAAGAGCCTTGGCATCACCACAACACACACACTTACGTTCATACCACACTTCAAGAACGAAGACCACAGCATGATGATGATGCTCCGCGGACAACTCACTGACGGCAGCAGCACAACGCAAAACACACTCGTTTACGGTCTGCCATCAGGCACAATAACCAGCACAGGAGCCGAAGGAAAGATAGGAGACACATTCAAAAGCGAGGCAGGACAATGGAGAAGCATCTACTTCACATACTCCTTACACTACGCTTACAAAGGAAGATACATGTTCGACTTCTCTGTTCGTAGAGACGGAAGCACCAAGTTCGGTCCTGATAACAGATGGGGAACATTCCCAGCAGTATCACTTCGCTGGAACATCAACAAAGAACCATGGATGCAAGGAGTGTCAAGCTGGCTGTCAATGCTTTCTATTCGCCCAGGTTGGGGTATCGTAGGACAGCAGCCAGGAGGTGAATATCTCTACTTCAGCAAGTACGGTCCGGGCAACGGTTACATGGGAGAAGGCTCCAACTATCCTAAGAACGTGCAACTAAAGCAACTGAAATGGGAGCAGAAGAAGACCTACAACCTCGGCTTTGACTTCGGTTTCTTCAACGACAAGATTAACGGTAACCTCGAAATCTACAAGCAGTACACCTCTGACCTGCTGATGAAGGACCGCGCAATACCTACATCTTCCGGTTACACCAAACTCGGTTACGACAACGTAGGCAAGATGGAGAACACAGGTTGGGAATTCAATATCAACACGAATAACCTCATAAAACTGGGCAAACTCGGCATAGACATCAACGTAACGTTTGCAAACAACAAGAACGTGATAACCGAAATGGACGAGAGTTGCCTGCGTTCACTGAACACAGACTTCAACAAACAGAACTTCTCTTACCTCACTCGTGTGGAAATTGACAAGCCATTCGGAAGCATCTACGGTTTCCGTTACAAGGGAGTTTATCAATATTCCAAGTACAGTGACGTGGAAGTACCTGGTGTGAGCGGCCCGAACGCCCCGGTAGTACGTGACGAGAACGGTACAGTTATAAAGGATAACTACGGCAATACCAAGCCAATCGTCTTCTGCTATGACCCAGAATACGACATAGACGTAAACAAGTTGGGCCAGAAAGAGTTCCGCGGCGGTGACGCAATATACGAAGATGTGAACCACGATGGCAACATCAATGAGCTGGATATAGTATATCTTGGCTCTTCACTGCCTAAGATAACCGGTGGATTCGGTGTAAAATTCAGAATCGGAAGGTGGATGTGGAACAACCAGTTTAACTTCCGTTACGGCAACAAGGTTATAAATGCCAACCGTATGCACGCTGAAAGTATGCGTACAAATGCCAACCAAAGCCGTGCCGTCAACCACCGCTGGCGCGTGGAAGGCGACATTGCAGAGATACCAAGAGCACTGCATGAGTATGGCTACAACTGCCTCGGCAGCGACCGTTTCGTAGAGGACGGCTCATTCCTGCGCCTTAACTACTCACAGATAAGTTACTCTTTCCCCACAAAATTGATAAAGAAATGGGGTCTGACACAACTCAGCGTCAACGTTTCCGCCAACAACCTGTTCTGCATTACAGAGTACTCAGGTGCAGACCCAGAGGTTGGTTACGGCAGTTACGGCCTCGTAATGGACAACGCGCAGACGCCAAGAGCCAAGTCAGTAACAGGCGGTATCACCGTACAATTCTAAAAGACAGTGTGTTTTTAAGAAACATCGGATAAACATTCAATCATCATAACGAATATGAACACTATTATATCAAAATACAAGCGCATGGTCGGGGCGGTGGCACTGACCCTTGCCATGCCCGCATCTACCGTCATGCTGACAGGGTGTAACGACTTCCTTGACACGCTGCCTCTTAACGATGTGGTGCTAGAAAACTTCTGGACAGAGAAGGAAGACGTTACCTCCGTGCTCAACAGTTGTTACGAATCACTGGAATCTCCTGAAAGCATCATGAAGATGGCGGTATGGGGTGAGATGCGTTCTGACAACATAGACCGCGGTAACAGTGGTGACTTCAAGAGCAAGGACGAGCAGGATAAGATCATTACTATCGTCAGCAACCACGACCTCAGTGAGATGTCAAAGGAGAACCTATTGCCCACCAACTCACTGGCAAAATGGGGTATAATGTACCAGACTATCAACCGTTGTAACACCGTATGTCACTACGCACCGATAGTGGAGGAGAAAGATCCTAACTACACCGTGGCCGAGATGAAGTCCAACATTGCCGAGGCAACCTTCATTCGTGACCTATGTTACTTCTATCTTATACGCACCTTCCGTGACGTGCCCATCACATTCGAGCCAAGCATTGACGATACCAAGGAGTACCAGATACCCCCTGTAAGCATGATGGCCGCCCTTGACACCCTCATTGCTGACCTTGAGAAGGTGAAGGACGATGCAGTAAGACGCTACGTGGATGACAGCCGCATGACCAACACTGAGGCAGCCCTCAGCGCCTACGAGAACAGCAGCCGCGTAACACGCGTGGCGATATATGCCCTTCTTGCCGACATGAACCTGTGGCGCGGCAACTGGGACGAGTGCATAAAATACTGTGACCTCGTAATAGATTTCAAGAAGGAACAGTACAGGATGAAGAAGGAGAACCTTGGCGACCTTACAGATATGTTTGAGTATGACGGTATTCCTCTCATACGTGAATCAAGGACTGGTACTACATCTTGTGGCAACGCCTATAACCAAATCTTTGGTACCGGCAACAGTTTCGAGAGTCTTTTTGAGTTATATTTCAAGGAAGGACAAAGCGTTAAGAACGATTTTGTGAACAACTGCTACGCCAATGGCTCCAATGGTGCACCAGGTCATCTGTTCGTTGCTCCTGACATGAAGTATTCAGAGGTTATAGAGGGTAAGAACGACCTCTTTGCAAAGAATGACTGCCGCTTCTACGAGACCATGTCAAAGGAAAGCGACAAGTATTACATCACGAAATACGTCAATTCCACCGTTTCTCTCGATGTCAGCAACGTCACTGACGAGAGAAGTTTGAAGTTAAGCACCTCTAAGAGAGGCGACCTCACATCTAACTGGATAGTATATCGTCTTACCGACGTGATGCTTATGAAGGCCGAGGCGGAGATAATGAAGGGAGAAGAAGGTTATCAAAGGGCATTCAACCTTATCAACTCTGTCAACATGAGGGCTCGCAACTTTACGAGCACCGATGCTCAGGGTGCGCTGTCTTTTGACAACTACAAGCAGAGCCGTGAGACAATGGAGCAACTGCTGCTTGACGAACGCAAGAGAGAACTGATGTTTGAAGGCAAGAGATGGTACGATCTTGTACGCGTATCAATGCGTGACGGCGACACTCGCCACCTTGTTACAGAGGCCACGGAGAAGTACCAAAGCAGCAACAAGAATGCTATTATGATCAAGCTTGGCAACCCGAACATCATCTTCTTCCCGTATCACAGGGATGAATTGAGGCTCAATACCTACCTCAAGCAGAACAGTGCATACAGCGATTCAGAAGACTTTGTCAACAACTAAGCCCAAGAGTTGAAAACATAAACCATCAACATAATAATAATGAACATGAACAATAATATATGTAAGTCCGCTATGAGAAGGCTGCCTGCAATCATTCTCACCATAGCCCTCGGCTTGTCTGGCTTGGTAGCCTGCGTTGACAACGACTTTGATGACACCAGCTACTACAGCGCCACCAAGCGCACAGCGGCACAACTTATAAGTGATGACCCTTCACGTTACAGCCAGTTCCAGGCTATATTGCAGCGTGCGGGCTACTACAACCTCCTCAGCACCTACGGCACCTTCACCGTCTTCGTTCCAACCAACGACGCAGTGAACACATATCTTGCCGAGACTGGCTACGGAAGCGTTGAGAACATACCGCTCAAAGAGTGTGACACCATTGCCCGCACACACATCATCACCAAGAAAGCCTACTACACTACCGACAAGAGTGACGGTCAGTTGGAGGAGATGAACATGGACAACCGCTACCTTGTAATATCAAGTAAGAGCGACGCGAATAACGACAACGAGTTGATGCTCTTCGTGAACAAGACGTCACGCATAGTGCAGAAAGACGACTCTGTCACCAACGGAGTGGTACACACCATAGACCGCGTGCTCGTACCAAGTAACCTCTTCCTGCCAGACCTTATCGAGAGCGACAGCACCACGAAATTGTTTGCAGAGGCACTGAGGGTAACACACCTCAACGACTCGCTCACAAAGTACATGGACTACACCTACTCTGTTCAGGAAGGCGACTCCGTTAACAAGGGAATATACACCCGCTACGGCGGCAGAGATATGTGGGCCAAGTTCCCAAGAACACGTTTCTTCAAATACACCGCCTTCGTAGAACCTGACAGTATCTACCACCTGAAAGGCATCAACAACCTTGATGACCTCAAAGCCTACGCCAAGAGCATCTATGACGCATCGTTCCCAACTGACGCAGGACTGTATGACAATGACTTCACCCACCCCAAGAATCCGCTCAACCGCTTCGTAAGCTACCACCTCATGGACCGCATTGGCACATACGACGAGTGGGCGCCGTCAGGTGAAATACTCAACCTCTGCTGCCGTCCGGACGTTGCTGACGCAGAAGACTTCTGGCAAACAATGTGTCCAGGAGCCATGATAAGGTTCTGCCGCGCCAACGGCGACCTCTACGCTAACCGTAAGGGACACAAGAAAAAGGTAATAAACGGCTGCTACGGCGTGAAGGTCCTCCCTCCATCAAAGAGTGGAGACCAGGACCAGATAGCCCTCAACGGCATGTACCACTACCTTGACGACATCCTGGTATATGACACGAAGGTACGCGACGAGGTGCTCAACTGCCGCATGAGAATTGACGCCACCACGCTGAGTGCCGACTTTATGAACCAGAACGCACGCGGACACTACGGCCAGGAGTTGCTGACCGGCATGAAGAACGGTTACATCTCAGGTTGGAAGACAACGAAGGAGACATTCGTCGGCGTACACAACGACGACCCATGGTGGAGCTCATACCTCGGAAACGCCATCTGCGTAAAAGGCCAGTACGACGTGCAAATAAAGTTGCCTACACCTCCTCCAGGCCTTTATGAGATACGCCTTGGCTACGTATGCGGTGCAGAAGAGCGCGGCGTAGTACAAG
>CALYTD010000065.1 GCA_945486445.1 uncultured Prevotellaceae bacterium | reverse complement strand
ACAATGGGAGGCTTTTTCGGAACCATTTCACGCAAAAAATGCGTAACTGACCTATTTTACGGCACTGACTACCAGTCCCACCTCGGCACACGCCGCGGAGGATTGGCAACATACAACAAGGAAACAGGCTTCGTTCGCCGCATACACAAACTGGAAAACAGTTACTTTCGCACACAGTTTGAGAACGGATTAGAACAGTTTGACGGCACAAGCGGCATCGGTGTAATAAGTGATACCGACGCACAGCCAATGCTTTACAACTCACACCTCGGAAGATTTGCACTCGTTACAGTAGCAAAGATAAACAACGAGGAAGAGATAGCACAACAACTGCTGAGCGAGAATATGCACCTCTCCGAGTTCTCATCGGGCAAGATAAACCCCACGGAGTTGGTTGGCCTGATGATACTGAAAGGCAAAGACTTCGTGGAAGGCATCGAGAACGTCTATCGAACAGTAAAGGGTTCCTGCTCAATGCTGTTACTTACGGAGGACGGAATAATCGCCGCACGCGACTACTGGGGGCGAACACCTATAATAATAGGGCAGAAGGAGGGCGCAATGGCAGCCACATCAGAATCCACCGCGTTCCCCAATCTTGGCTATGAGACAGTACATTTCGTGGGGCCCGGCGAGATAGTACGCCTCAGAGCGGACGGCATGGAAGTGCTGAGAAAGGCAGAAGAGCACATGCAGGTATGCTCATTCCTATGGATTTACTACGGTTTCCCGACATCATTCTATGAAGGAAAGAACGTGGAAGAGATGCGATACGAGACCGGACGGGTAATGGGCGAGGAAGACGAGACCGTGGTTGACAACGCCGGAGGCATCCCGGACTCCGGTCTTGGCATGGCAACAGGATACGCGGCAGGCCACAATGTGCCGTATCAACGCTGCATATCGAAATACACTCCCACGTGGCCAAGGAGTTTCATGCCTGTAAACCAGGAGATGCGCAACCTTGTTGCGAAGATGAAACTGATACCGAACAAGTCCATGTTGCAAGACAAACGATGCCTGTTCTGCGATGATTCCATCGTTAGAGGCACGCAGTTGCGGGAGAATACTAAGGTTCTCAAGAATCTCGGAGCAAAGGAAGTGCACATGCGCATAGCCTGTCCGCCACTGATATGGGCCTGTCCTTTCATCAATTTCTCTGCCTCGAAGAGTGAGATGGAGTTGATAACGCGCCGCGTTATCCATGACCTTGAAACACATTCAAGCCACACCACCTGCCTCGATGAGGCCGACAAGGTAAAGTACGCCAACATACCCGAAGAGCGATTGAAGGCGTATGCCACCACAGACTCGCCCGAATACAAGGCTATGGTGGCAGAGATAGCAAAGCGTCTGAACCTCGACTCGCTGAAATTCAGCAAGATTGACACCATAATAAAGGCCATAGGCCTGCCTAAGTGCAAGGTCTGCACCCACTGCTTTGATGGTAGTTCGGCGCACACTCTGTAAGTAAGGCATAAGTAACACACAAGAACCGACACATCAAAGCATACGAATAGCATGCTGATGTGCCGGTCTTTTTATTTTAAGATTATGCAAATACCATTCCTCCTCATTGCTGTTTTGCTCGCCAGCCATCTCGTTTCAGCGGCACAGGCATATCGTCCCGTCACGTTGGAGCGACTTCCCCTCGTAGGTGTCAACGCCATATTGCAGGATAGGGAAGGCTACGTCTGGTACGCAATGACCGAGGGTGGGATATGCAGAGACAACGGTTACCAAGTCGATATATTCCGAAATGACAAGACAAACACCCACCGTCTCGGTCACAGCAACGGTGTATTAAGCATCTGCGAGACAGCAAACGGCGACATTTGTTTAGGCACAAGGGAGAACATCTACCTGCTCAGGAAGAGCGATTACAGCGTCATCCCACTGGACACCACCATCCGGAGAGGGAAGGTAAGGCATATATTCAACGGCAAGAACGGAGACATCATAGCGCAAACCGGCAGCGGATGGTGCAGGTTTGACAAGCATGGGAAGCGCATGGCAAACGTGACGGAAGCGCAAATATTGAGTGACATCACTCCGTCCGATACCGTTCCGCACAATAATCTCAACGACCGTCTCGGGCATTCATGGCGCATAAGCAACTCAGAACCTGCCATAGAACCGGACAACAACCACGCCATCAGGATGCTGCCGCCATCTCCTTACGATACCGGTAAGATGAAACGGTGTCAAGACAACAAGGGCTTCACGTACCAAGGCGATACGGACGGTATAACAATCACTGTCACTTCCTCCGGCAAACACGTCGCAAGGCTTGACGGACTGAGCAATATCCGCCATGCGATACCGCGTCCTGACGGCGGAATATACTTCATATCTGCACATGATGCCCTTGCTACCTGCACCCCAAACGGTGTCGTTACCAGTCTTGTCAAGGGCGGAGAAAGCAAAACCTTGGCCGTAGCCGCCGATGGCTCGGTATGGGTTGGCGGTTGGCATGGAGAGATATGGCGATACGACAACAGCCGTAAACGCCTGATACTTGACAATATTGCAAGCATATCCGATAGTGATCCCGTGGAAGGCATAGCCGCCGACAAGCATAACCGCCTATGGATTGTCACCGATAAAAGCATAAAAGTCTATGACATCACAAACCGTTCATATCGCTTTATAACCACCCGCAACCCCTCAGCCGCCGTAAAACAGTTTCTCGCGATAGAGGCATCTGGCGACAATATCATTGCATACGGGAAGACGGCAAACCTCTCCATACGGGCAACATCGGACACCTCGCTGCCCAGACCTGCCATAACAATGACCAACATCATAACCGACGGACGCAACACCCCGCTGCCGCCGCACACCACAGAGGTGTCCGTCACGCCGGAGACGGAGAGCGTTGAACTGCTCTTCTCCACCTTAGACCATCTCAACGCGACCGACCTTGTAATGTCATACCGCATCAACAACGGCGAATGGCATGACCTCCCGGCCGGCGACAACCGCATAGCCTTCCAGCAACCACATAAAGGGAAATACACAATAGAGGTGCGTTTCACCGGCTCTGCCTGCCAGAGGGGAGGCACCCGAACCTTCGTTCTCCACCGTATGCCGGCATGGTGGGAGACGTGGTGGGCATACATCATATACGTACTGCTGGGCATTAGCGTCGCAATCAGCATCGACAGAATATACATTAGTTATCGCGCCACCCGGCGCAGACTGCGTGAATTACAGGCAAAGCTGGACGAGTTCATGCATGACAGGACGCAGACGGTGAAGCAACTGCCATCATCCATCGCCACAAACGATGCCGACCAGGCGTTCATAGAGAAAGCCATGACAATAGTGGAAGGGCACATCAGCGATGAAGACTATGACGTGGCAGCGTTCGCCAAGGACCTCTGCATGAGCAGGGCAACGCTTTACCGTATGTTCTCAAGCACCACCGGGCAAAAGCCTTTGGAGTTCATAAGAACCATAAGGCTGAAAAAAGCCGAGGAGATGCTGTGCAAAAATCCCGACATGACGATAGAGAGCGTGGCGGCAAGAACAGGCTTTGCCTCCGTGAGCAATTTCTCCAGACGCTTCAAAGAGATGTTTGGCATCACGCCAAGCGAGGCAAGAGCCAACGTAATATGACTCGCCCCATGCCCGTTTTTCTTAGATTTCCGCAAGAAAACACTCATTGAGACAAACAGGCAAGGCTTTGAGACAAACGGACAAGGCAGAGTATCAGCAGGTTAGTAACTTTGCAACAGATTTCAGTTATTAACCCAAACTTACCCAAAAGACAATGAAGAAGAAACTTTATCTCTTATCACTGGCACTCTGCACAAGCCTTTTCTCTGATGCGCAGACGCTTGCAGAGGGCGGAAACTTCAAGGACCGGATACTCCCGATGCGCGGTTCCGTCACGTTGGAAACACTCCGGCAGACCGACCCCAACGCCAAAATATGGGGCGCGCAGGACGTGCAAAACCGCTATATCGACAATGGTTGCGAGATTGACGGCATGAACCTGTGGGGCGGCAACGTCCACAAAGCCGGGGACGGACGTTACTATCAGTTCCTCGCAGGATGGGACGGTGTGAAAAACGCATTCAACTACTGGTCGCGCTCGCACATATACCGTGTGGAGTCTGCCACGCCTTACGGCCCGTTCACCAATCCCATAGACATCGGCAGCGGTCACAACCCGGAGGTGTATCGCACCAATGACGGCACATACGTTGTCTATGCACTGATAAACAACAGTTCTTGCTGGCGTCACGTGAGCAAGAGTATCAACGGTCCATGGACGTTTGAGGAGATGCCCTACAACCTGAGAGACAGGGCATTGCTCACCGGCAGCACCACCACCTACTCCAACTGGACCTTCGCCAAGCGACAGGACGGCAGCATGTTGTGTATGTGCCGCGGCGGAGGTATATGGATTTCGCGCGACGGATTGCAGGAATATGGTCAGGTTAAGGGCGTGTCCTGTTATCCTAACGGTGGCGGAGGCACGTTTGAAGACCCCGTGGTGTGGAAAGATGAGGTGCAGTATCACATGATTGTCAACGACTGGAAAGCCCGCACTGCCTATTACAGCCGCTCGGCAGATGGCTTCCATTGGGTGGCGGAAGACGGCATAGCGTATGACATCAACATATCAGTGCACCCCGACGGGCAGCAGGAGAAGTGGTATAAGTATGAGCGTGTGCGGGTGTTTCAGGACGAATACGGGCGTGCCATACAGTTGAACATGGCGGTGATAGACACCATCAAGGCCGAGGACAAAGCCAACGACAACCACTCTTCAAAGAACATCGCCATGCCGTTGAACCCCGGAATGCGCATGATGGTGCTCAACACTGAGCCCATAAGCACATCTACGGATGAGATAAAGGTCATAATATATAAGGAGGAGGGATTCTCACCTGCCGGCAATCTCGATATAGCGTCATTGCGTTTCGGCACCCATTCCACCGTCAACAAGGGTGGTGGTGCAACGGTGACGGCTCATTCAACCGACAATGACGGCAACCTCATACTCACTTTCGCAGGCAAAGACACCGGTATCGGGGCCGAAGAGTTCGCTCCCAAGATGCTTGGCAGATACGCGGAGGGTTACATCAACCCCACCACCCCCACGGCAAAAGCCGGCGGAATGTGCTACGGCTACGCCAAACTGCCTTATTACAACTACACGCCCGCATACCTCTCGCCGCTGCTTCCCACAGTGGGAGAAGGCAGTATGCTTACAACCGTGCGCGTGGAAAACTACGGATTGTCCGCTTCCACCGAGGGAGTCACCGTGAAAGTGTTGACGGAAAGCGGCGTGCTTCTGGCCACGGGAACCGTGAAAGCCACCGAGCCATACTCCAGTGACAACGTGGTGCTGACGGCAGTGAAGCCCATTCCGGCAGAAAGTCAGAAACTTGTGGTGGCATTCTACGATGGCAGCACACTGACAGACAAGCACCCCCTGCTGCTAACGGCCATCAACGAGAAGCAGACTGTATTCGCCTCGCTATACAACGAGGCCGTGCAACTCTACGAAAACAAGAACTTCACCAACGGCCGTGAAGCCATGTCGCAGGCCTTATCAGCGGCAAAACAGTCTCTAAACAGTTTTTACGGCGAGGAACTGGCAACCGCGTCACAGGCTTTGGAAGTGGCCATCGCCAATTTCAAGGCTGCCAACCCCGACGTGGCCAACGTCTCATGCCGCAATTACTACATAAAAGCCGGCAACATAACGAGCGGTAACATGTATATGTACGTGGCGGCTGACGGCACACTGGCGCGCAAAAGCATCACTGACAGCAGTTGTATCTTCTCGCTGATAATAGACGGCGACGACAACAGGGTATATCTCTACAACCCATCGTCAAAACGCTTCGTAGTGGCAAAGGCAGGCAACGGCAGCTCATTCTGGACGGCGTCGGAGACCAACGCCTACCGGTTGGCGGAGGTAAAGGCAAGCGGCACGCTGACAAACGGATACACCATAAAGGGTGACCCCACATCCGCCAACACCTACAACTACCTCAACGCCTACGGCGGAGCCGGTCATACGGAACTTTCCTCATACACGGAGGCGGACAAGAACAGCCAGTGGCTACTGGTGGATTGTCCCACACAGGAATACACCTTCAACGTGGAGAAGGTGACAACGGGGCTTGACGACTTTCTGCAGACAATAAAGAAGACCGACGCAAACGTCATAACCTCCGTGTCGGGCGTGACGGCAGACGCAAAGGGAGGAACCGGCCGTTGTGGCAACATATACACCATTGGCGGCGCGCAGTGCGGCAAAACGGCCAAAGGCATACTGGTGATGAACAGCCGCAAATACCTTGCTAAATGAGGCTTTGCATCATCTGGCTGCATGCCTGCGACCATGACACATAAGACGTAGGAAGAGTGTATTGCGCAAAAGGGTGCTGATTACCGTGTGAAAGAGACCTGTTTACACTGTAATCAGCACCTGATTGCAAGGTAACCAGCACCTGTTCACGCCGCATCTTATGATGAAACGCACAAACGGGATGATTGCAAACTGCAACGTAGGGACGCACCTTGGTGCGTCCGCAAAAGCGGAAAAGGCGGATAACCGTACGCACCAAGTTGCATACCTGCAAGTCTGTACAATTCAAGATACCGCATAAAACACTTTGGGAAGAACGCAAACTTAT
>CALYTD010000064.1 GCA_945486445.1 uncultured Prevotellaceae bacterium | reverse complement strand
GTCCCACGACAGACGTGATACAACGCATCAACTATCGCAACCAAAGCGACCAGATGATGTATCGCACCCCGATGAACGTAGCAAAGTCATTATCAACCGGTATAGAACTAACAGGCAAGAGCAAGATAGGAAGAGTGCTCGACCTAACCACCAACGTGAACCTGTACTACTACAAGTTGAACGCCTTTGAGTACGAGATAGAGGGGCAGACCATAACGGGAGAGGCGCAGGACAACTTCACATGGAACGCACGCCTCATAGCCGCCGTGACGCTGCCATACGACTTCAGCGTGCAGGCAAGCGGCAGATACAACTCACGGCAGGTGATAACACAGGGACACAGACCCGCCTCATACGGCCTGGACCTCGGCATAAAGAAAAACCTTATGAACCGGAAAATAGTACTGTCAGTAAACTGCCGCGACGTGCTCAACAGCCGCAAGTGGGAGAGTTACACCGGCAGCGACACCTTCTACCGCTACCAACAGAACAGAAGAGGCAGCAGAAGAGTGAACTTCACCGTGACTTGGAACTTCGGAAACCAGGCTGGCATGAAGAAAAAAGAGGAACGACAGCAACTTGAAGAAGACGACACCAGCACAATGGGAGGCTACGAAATGTAAGGGACTTGCTCAGCATTATGATGTTACCTATAATCTTCCGCAAGCGTAACAACAGTTACAGACAGGGCTGTTACCGCCCCTCTCACGGCACAAGACGAGGGAGACGGAACAGGGGATGCCTCATCTCCCTGTCTATACTCGCCCTGCTCCTGGTGACATCGTGGGCTGTATGGTACTTCTATCCGCTCTCTGACGAGGAGAAAAAGGCCGCCCAGACACAGTTGGTGACGGAAACGCGATACGTAATCTCTGCCGGCACAAGCGACATATTATCGTTCACCGCAACAAGAGGAGACTCCATTCTCGAAGGAATATGCAACGCCGGCACGATAAAGGAGGACGCAATCGTAAGGGACACAATAGCCGCGCAATGGGTGAGAAGGTGGGAATACCTGCCCTACAACGGACATAACCTCGTGGCAGAAGCAGCAGACACCGCCGCGATATGCCGCATTCCGCAAAAGGAGATAGCACTGCTCATGGCACGGCAGGCACGACATATAGCGCGGGAACAGGAGAATGTGAAGAGCCAACAGGCCGACGTGGAGTACTTCCTGCGCACTCATACCGTGCTTGACAATGGCTTTGACATCGTGGCCCGCTACGGAAAGAAACTCGAACAGGAAGCGGAAGCGTTGGCACAAGCCGCCACACTGGTGCAGAAAGCGCAGAGGGGCAAGACCCTTTCGCTGCGGATGGAACGGCGATACTATATCAACTCCGACACCGCGGGCAAGAGAACAGAGTGCATACCGCGCAAAGTAAGAAGCGGTATGGTGCATCTTACGCCGGAAACGGCTTACAGCAAGCCCGGAATAACAAGCCGTCTGTGCCGCAAGGGAGACGCCATGCCCCTGCTGAAAGCACGCCGTCCGCAAAAGAAAAAGACCCAAACCACCGCCATTGACAGCATAGGCACATACACAGGAGACCGTGACTCAATGGCAATGCCACACGGTTACGGACGGCTTCACACATTCCAAGGGGCGTATTATGAAGGAGAATGGACGCATGGAAAGCGCAACGGCGTGGGATTCTCCATCATGCCGGGCAAGCGTCTGCGCCTCGGAGAATGGAAAGACGACAAGTTTCTCGGCGAGAGAATAGCCTATACGCCAGAGAGAATATACGGCATCGACATATCAAGACACCAACACGAGAAAGGAAGGAAACGCTATTCCATCAACTGGAAGAACCTCCGCATCACCTCACTCGGCAAGAAGTCGAAGAAGATAATACACGGAAAGGTTGACTATCCCGTGCGTTTCGTATTCATAAAAGCCACAGAGGGCGTGACGGTAAGGAACAGATACTTCGCCGCCGACTACGCAGCAGCACGCAAACACGGCTACCGCACAGGGGCATACCACTTCTTTTCCATCAGAACCCCAGGCAGACATCAGGCCATAAACTTCCTGCGCAACAGCCGATACACAAAAGGTGACCTCCCGCCAGTGCTCGATTTAGAACCCACCGACGCACAAATCAGGAAGGCAGGAGGCATACAAGCCCTATTCCGTAACGTCAGAGATTGGCTCAATACCGTAGAGAGACAACGCGGAGTACGCCCAATACTCTACATAAGCCAGCGTTTCGTGAACAAATACCTGTCGCTCGCGCCGGACCTACACAATAACTATGACGTGTGGATAGCACGCTACGGAGAATACAAACCCGATGTAAACCTCGTCTATTGGCAACTCTCCCCCGACGGAAGAGTAAAGGGAATACACGGCGATGTGGACATAAACGTATATAACGGATTTAACTTCTAACAAACACTTAATACCAAATACCACCATGCAAGAGACAAGACAAAACCGTATTTCACGCCTGCTCCAGAAGGAACTGAGCCTCATATTCCAAAGCCAGACACGCCAAATGCGAGGCGTAATGATAAGCGTTACAAGGGTAAAGATATCACCTGACCTCAGCATCTGCACCGCATACCTCAGCATTTTCCCCTCAGAAAAAGGGGAAGAACTACTGAGAAACATCAACAGCAATAACACAACAATACGCTATGACCTCGGCCAAAAGGTGAGAAACCAACTCCGCATAATACCGGAACTGCGCTTCTTCCTTGACGATTCATTAGACTACATAGAGCACATAGACGACCTTCTGAAGCAATAAACATACCGTTTGACGAGATGGAGAACGCCAATAACAAATGTTCCGGGCAACAGTCACGCGGAAAAAGCGGCCTGATGGTCAGCCTTTTCATAGCACGCCGCTACCTGTTCTCAAAGAAAAGCACCAACGTCATCAACCTCATCTCAGCCATATCAGTGATAGGTGTGACGGTGGCAACGATGGCTATGGTGGTTGTTCTCAGCGTGTTCAACGGGTTCAGCGACCTTGTTGCCACCTTCTTCACGGCCTTTGACCCACAGATAGAGATAACTCCGACAAGCGGAAAGACCGTTGCCGCCGATAATCCTAAGCTGATGGAGATACGCAAAATGGACGAGGTGGAAGTGGCAACAGAATGTGTACAGGACCAGGCTCTGGCCATCTACGGCGACAAACAGGCCATGGTTGTAATAAAAGGTGTAGAAGATAACTTCACGCAACTAACCCGAATAAACGACATCTGCTATGGAGACGGACTGTTCGAACTACACGCTGCCGACCTGCAATACGGCACACCAGGCATACGTCTGGCGCAAACCCTCGGTATGTCAGCACGTTATAACGGTTATCTCCACATCTATGCGCCGCGCAGAACGGGGCAGATAGACCTGACAAACCCACTTGACGGCTTTGTCGTTGACTCGCTAATCTCCCCCGGTGTGGTCTTCTGCGTGCAGCAAGGCAAGTACGACAAGAACCACATCATTACCTCCATATCCTTCGCAAGAATGCTGTTCCAATGCGACGGAGAACTCACCAGCCTTGAAATAAAGTTGAAACCAGGGTGTGATGTGCCCGCTGTAAAGAAGAAAATGCAGTCCATTTGCGGTGACAGTTTCCGCATAATGGACCGCTATGAGCAACAGGAAGACACCTTCAACATTATGAAGATAGAGAAACTTATGGGCTACATCTTCCTGACCTTTATACTTGTAGTAGCCTGTTTTAACATCATCGGTTCCCTTTCCATGCTTATAATAGACAAGAAGAAGGACGCTGACACCCTGCGAAGCCTCGGCGCGCGAGACTCCCTTATCAGGCAGATCTTCATCTTCGAGGGCTGGCTTATCAGCATCATCGGCGCCATACTCGGCGTTGGTCTCGGCCTGTTGCTGTGCCTGTTGCAGCAGCAATTCGGCATAGTATCGTTGGGAGAATCCAGCGGAGCGTTCGTGGTTGACGCATACCCCGTAAGCGTTCACTACTCAGACGTCCTCATAGTATTCCTCACCGTGGTGGCAGTAGGCTTCGTGTCAGTACTATATCCTATCAAGAAAACCGTTTAGAAACACTCCTATCCATAAGAAATAACATTACAAAGACGCTTATGTTCCAGAAGATAGACATATTCATCCCTTGCAGCAACGCACGCCATCTCACAGCCACCGCAGAGCGACTGGAGAGGGAGAAGGCCGTAAAGAACCTGCATCTGCTTGAAGGTGCCCCTGCCATCTCTATGGCTACACTGCGCAAAATATCAGAGTTGTCAACGGCAGAGTACATTCTCCTTGCCCAGAAGTCCACGCCTTTCACCCTCGGCAGGAACGCACTGGAGAGGCTGTTGCGTATTGCCACCGACAGCGGGGCGGCCATGGTGTATGCTGACCACTACACTGTCATGGAGGGGAAACGCCTCTGTCACCCTCTGATTGACTATCAGGAGGGCAGCATACGTGACGACTTTGACTTCGGGCAACTGCTCCTCATAAGGGCAAGCCTGTTCAAAGACTTCGTGAAAGAGCAGAAGGCTGACTACGCATACGCTGGCATATACGCCATGAGACTGTACCTGCAACGTCACGGAGAACTGTTCCACATCAACGAACTGCTTTACACCGAGGAGGAACTCGACACCCGCAAGAGCGGCGAAAAGCAGTTTGACTACGTCGATCCACGTAACCGCAGCATGCAGATTGAGATGGAACAGGTGGTGACGGAGCACTTAGAAGCCGTAGGAGCGAGGATAGATTCTGACAATGCCCTTACTCCCGACTTCAACGAACAGATATTCCCCGTGGAGGCAACGGTGGTGATACCCGTCCTCAACCGTGAGAAAACCATTGCCGACGCAGTACACAGCGCACTGTCACAGAAGGCTGATTTTGAATACAACGTAATCGTTGTGGATAACCACTCCACCGACAACACTACGGCAATACTGCGTGAATTGCAGGCGGAAGAGGACATGGCATCAGGCAGACTGATAGTCCTCACGCCCGACAGCACCACCACCGACACCTCCAACGACACCGCACAGACGGGCAATAGCGCGCAACCCCTGCCCTTAGGCATAGGCGGTTGCTGGAATCTTGCTATCAACGACGACCGCTGCGGACGCTTCGCCGTGCAGTTAGACTCCGACGATCTCTACTCCGGCACAGACACCCTTCAACGTATCATCGACTGCTTCCACCGGCAGAAGGCGGCTATGGTGATAGGAGCATACCGTATGTGTGACTTCAACCTCAACACCCTGCCTCCCGGCATCATAGACCATCGCGAGTGGACTGACACCAACGGTGCCAACAATGCGTTACGCATAAACGGCCTCGGCGCACCCCGCGCCTTCTTCACCCCATTGCTCCGGCAGATTGGTTTCCCCAATACCAGCTACGGAGAGGACTATGCTCTGGGGCTGGCTTTCAGCAGACGCTTCCGCATTGGCAGGCTATATGACGAACTATATCTCTGCCGCAGATGGGGCGGCAACAGCGATGCGGCACTCAGCATAGAGCGCATCAACGCCAATAACCTATACAAAGACCGCCTGCGCACACTGGAACTGAAGGCAAGACAGCGCATGAACGCAGGAAAACTGAACTTCACTGCCGGCGACAGCCTGCACAGATTCTTCAACCGCCAGTTAGAACGCTGGGACATAGTGCGCCAACGTTACGCCGGACTACAGAACGTAAAGACGCGTGACATCGGAGAACTAAGGCTGCAATACAACCCCGCTCGCATCGTCTCCACCGGCGCAAGCATTGACAAGCAGACCCTTGCCGAGAGACCATGTTTCCTCTGCAAGGAGAACCGCCCAGCCGAACAAATCAGCAAACCGCTGCTGTGGAAGAACGAGGAGCAGGAGATGGAGATGCTCGTAAACCCCTACCCCATCCTGCCCGAGCACTTCACCATACCACTGCTGCGCCACGAGCCGCAGGCTATCTACAACCACTTCCACGCCATACACCAGTTGCTGCACCAGCACCCAAAGCTTATGGTGTTCTACAACGGCCCTTACTGCGGTGCCTCCGCACCCGACCATCTGCACCTACAGGCTGGCACTTCGGGCATGGTACCGCTGCAAACAATGATGCCACGCATGATGCGCACACTGCAACCCATCACCTCTACCAGCGACGGGGAGAGCATCAGCCTGCTAAAAGACTACGTGGTACCGGCGTTCCTCATACGCAGCCGCCACGGAGAAACGGAGCGACGACTGTTCAGAAGGCTGTACCGCGCCATAGCACAGGCCGTTCCCGTGCCCTACGCCGACGCCTCCTCTGATGCAGAACCCATGATGAACATCGTGGCATGGAGGCTTGGAGAGGAACAGGTGACAGTGGTGTTCCCACGCCGCAAGCACCGCCCTGACTGCTACTTCATGCAGGGCGAGGAGAGAATCACGGTAAGCCCGGGGGCCTTAGACATGGCGGGACTGATAATAACACCACGCGAAGAGGACTTCAACAGGCTCACCGCCGACAGCGCCAGCGACATACTGCGTGAGGTAAGCATCACCGAGACCGACGCAGAGAACATCATAGAGGCACTGCGCCAACAGCCGCAGACGGGCGGACAGCAGAAAAAGTCCATCGTCCTTGCCAAACAGCCGGACGTGAAGGTGGGCATTGTCAGCGCAACAGAACTGCACTTCTCCCTTGACGGCACATACACCGCAAA
>CALYTD010000063.1 GCA_945486445.1 uncultured Prevotellaceae bacterium | reverse complement strand
TGTCATATCATCAGAAATATCCTTCTTGATGGTTTCACCTCAAAATAAAAGTCGCAGCGTGTGTAGTCGCCGTTATACAGGTAGTCATATTCTACACCTGTTCCTTGTGCATACCTGTAAGGGTCGGCATAGAACTCCATGCCAACGACGTAATACTCCGTCTGCACTCCCCATCTGTGACTGAAATACTCCTTTGCAACCTCGCCTTCCCAGATACCATCTAAGGTCTGCGCTATCTCATCATCTTCACAAGAACTGAGGGTAAAGACAGATAATGCCAACACAAGGTATGACATAAGTCTGATAAACTGTTCTTTCCTTTTTTTCATATATGTGCTTTTACGGTTGTTAATGATGTGCAAAGGTAAGGTTATTATTCGTAACGCACAACTTTTCTTGTTGAAAAGTGTTATTTTCCTGTTATTATTTTGCGTATTAATTGTTTTTTTATAATTTTGCATTTTACAATACAAGTTATAGTAGTTATGCACTATACTATACTGGTTGGTGCCCAAAATAGTGAAGGAATAAAACAAGGATAAATATGTATCACAATTCGTGTAAGGATAGATGTGAGGCAAAGCCATACACCATAGGGCTCGACCTTGGTGGCACGAACTCAGTGTTTGGTATAGTTGATGCCAAGGGTAACATAATAGAGCAGGTCTCATTAAAGACACAAGGATTTGCTAATGCAACGGAGTATGTTGACGCCTGTATGCAAGTCCTGCTTCCCATTATAGATAAGGTGGGCGGAGTTGAAACTATATCACGTATGGGTATAGGTGCGCCAAACGGTAATATATTGTCTGGCTGTATAGAGTTTGCACCAAACATAGCGTGGGCGCATGACGGAAAGGTGCCACTTGCACAGATGTTTAGTGAGTGTCTCGGAGGACTGCCAGTGAAACTTACCAACGATGCTAATGCCGCAGCGTTGGGAGAAATGACGTTTGGAGTGGCAAAAGGAATGAAGGATTTTATTGTTCTCACGCTCGGAACAGGAGTGGGGTCAGGCATAGTTGCCAACGGACAGTTGGTTGCTGGCTGTGACGGTAACGCCGGAGAGTTGGGACATGTTATAGTAGTGCGTGAAGGCGGACGCCTATGTGGTTGTGGCAGAAGAGGTTGTCTTGAAACCTATTGCTCCGCAACGGGCGTGGTGCGAACGGCACGGCAGTTCCTTACTGAGAGCGAGGAACCTTCACTGCTGCGTAAGATAGAGATAGAGAAGATAACGTCTTACGATGTTGCCAAGGCAGCGGAGGCTGGTGATGCACTTGCTTTGCGCGTGTTTACATTCACAGCAGAGATAATGGGTAAGGCGTGTGCAGACATGGCGGTATTCTCTTCGCAACCAGAATTTACCTTCTTTGCGGCGATTGCTAAGGCAGGAGACCTATTGATAGAACCTATCAAAAGAACGTATGAAGAGAACGTTATGCCTGTATTCAGAGGTAAGGCGAAGTTCCTTTTGTCGTCACTTGAAGGTGCGGGCGCGGCAGTGCTTGGTGCTGCAAGCCTAAAATAAACGACGTAGTGCATGGGGAGAATAGAGTAGGAGCAACGCACTTTGGGAGAAGAAAAGTGTTGGACTTACACGTATACACTTATTAGTAATAACGAATAAAAGGCAGGATTTAAGGCTATTGAGCTTGGGTTATGTGATAGCATAGCCCCTCAACCGTTAATCCTAAGGTAAAACTATGAAGGTAGAAGAAGATATTAAGAATGCCGTAGAGGTGATGAAACGGGGTGGGGTGATACTCTATCCCACTGACACTGTATGGGGAATAGGTTGTGATGCAACCAATGCCGAGGCCGTAGCGAGGATTTACAAGATAAAGAAACGTGAGGAAACGAAGGCTATGATATGCCTTGTTGACAGCGATAACCGCATACAACGGTATGTAAGGAATGTTCCAGAGGTGGCCTGGGACGTGATGAACCTTGCCACAGAGCCAACAACCGTGATATTGGACGGTGCTAATGGGTTGGCAGAGAACCTCATTGCCGAGGACGGTAGCATAGCAATGCGCATAACAAGGGAGGAGTTTTCCAAAGCCTTGTGTTACAGAATGCAGAAGCCGATAGTATCAACAAGCGCTAATATAAGTGGAGAACCAACAGCACAGAACTATCGAGATATATCGGAGGAAATTATATCGCAGGTGGATTATGTGTGCGCAACACGTCGTAACGAGCACAAACCACACAAACCGTCGTCAATAATAAGACTGAGACAGGACGGTGAAGTGACGATAATTAGATAATGGATATGAAGGTAAGAAGGATAAAGGCGATATTGTCTCGTAGCAGGCGAAGGCAGAATCAGGCTGTGCAGAGATGGTTTGACGACATACTCGCATTGCGCCAGAGGCATCTGTCAGACAAGCAGTTCACGCTCGTATTGGCGTTTTTTGTGGGTGTTTTTGCCGCTATTGCCGCTTATATCCTTCATGGGTTGATTCATATCATACAGGGCATAGTGATGAAAGGCATACAGGCAGAGAGCTACAACTGGCTGTATCTTGTGTTGCCAGTAGTGGGTATATGGCTTACTATGCTTTTTGTGAAATACGTGGTGAGAGACAATATCTCACATGGAATAACGCGTATACTATATGCCATCTCGTCAAAGAACAGTCGATTGGCAAGCCATAACTGCTGGTCGTCAGTCGTGGCGTCTGCCATTACCATAGGATTCGGTGGCTCGGTGGGAGCAGAGGCACCTATTGTACTGACAGGATCAAGTATAGCAAGCAATCTTGGTCAGAAGTTCCGTATGAACAACAAAACGCTTATGCTGCTTGTAGGATGCGGTGCTGCCGCTGCTATTGCTGGCATATTCAAGGCTCCGATAGCAGGGCTTGTGTTCACTATCGAAGTGTTGATGATAGACCTTACTATGGCAAGCATCTCCCCGATACTCATAGCAAGCGTTACAGCAACATGCTTTACCTATGTACTTGTAGGTGAAAGCCAGTTGTTCTCTTTCCATTTGGAACACCCCTGGGTGGTGGAGAGAGTGCCATCAAATATTCTTCTGGGAATATTTTGTGGTCTCGTGTCCCTGTACTTCATAAGAATGATGACGGCATGTGAGGGGGTGTATAACAAGATGCACAACCGTTACGCTAAGCTTGCATTAGGTGGAATAATGTTGAGCACACTGATATTCCTCTTCCCTTCGTTGTATGGAGAGGGTTATTCCTCAATAAACATACTCCTCGGTGGTGGTACAAGCACAGACTGGCGTCGCATAATGGAGAACTCAATGTTCTATAATGGGGGAACATACGTTTTATTGTTGTATGTTGCAGGTGTGATATTGACAAAGTGTCTTGCCACAGCAAGCACGAATGGCGGTGGCGGTTGTGGCGGTACATTTGCTCCATCACTGTTTATAGGAGCCTTTGCAGGATTCTTCTTCGCACGTATATGGAATATGTATAATGTAGGTCCGATACTTCCAGAGGAAAATGCTGCACTGCTTGGAATGGCTGGTGTGATGTCAGGTGTAATGCACGCTCCACTTACGGGAGTGTTTCTTATAGCAGAATTGACGGCAGGGTATGACCTGTTCATGCCGTTGATGATTGTAAGTGTGTGTGCTTATCTGACAATTTTGGCATTTGAACCACACAGCATCTATGGTATGCGATTGGCAAGACAGGGAAAATTGATAACACATCATACCGACCGTAGTGTCCTGACACTGATGACATTGGACTCTGTTATAGAAAGAGATTTCGTGGCAGTAGATAAGGATATGGAGTTGATGCAGCTTGTACATGCCTTGAGTAAGAGCCACAGTTCGTTACTGCCAGTGCTGGATGCTGCTGGAAACCTGTTGGGAGAGATAGAGTTAGACAAGTTAAGACATATAGTATTCCGTACAGAATTGTATCATCATTTCCGTGTATCACAATTGATGTCGCCTCCACCCACGATGTTAAGGCTTGGCGATCCGATGGAGGATGTTATGGCAGCGTTTGATAAGTACAATGCACGACAGTTAGCGGTAATGGATGATGAAGGGCATTTGTATGGTTATATATCTCGCTCCCACCTATTAAGTCAATACCGCAAGATGGTTGCAGACATGAGTAATGATTAGAGATAAACAATGCAGAAAGAAGATTTGAGAATAGTTTTCATGGGTACTCCTGAGTTTGCAGTGGGTACTCTTAAAGCCCTTGTGGACGGGGGGTACAACGTTGTTGCAGTGGTGACACAGCCAGATAAACCTGTTGGGCGACACGCTGTGATGCGGGAACCAGACGTTAAGGTATATGCCAAAGCGCATAATATCCCTGTGTTACAGCCTGTAAAGATGAAGGATGAAAACTTTTTGGAAGAGTTACGCTCCTATAAGGCTGATATTCAGGTGGTCGTAGCGTTCAGAATGTTACCAGAGGTGGTGTGGGCTATGCCGCGATTTGGTACATTTAACGTTCATGCCGCTCTTCTTCCGCAATACAGAGGGGCTGCACCTATAAACTGGGCCATAATAAATGGTGAGACAGTTACAGGTGTTACGACATTCTTTCTTGACCATGACATTGATACAGGTCGCATAATACAGCAGAAAAGTTTTAGTATTCCTGATGATGCTGACCTTGAATATGTGTATGATGGACTAATGAATCTGGGAGCAGAAATAGCTGTTGAGACACTGGATAGGATAATAAGGGAGAACGGACACGTGGAGACTATGCAACAGAGTGAAATGATAAGTGATGAGAATGTGTTGCATAACGCTCCCAAGTTATACAAGGATAACTGCAAGATAGACTGGTGTCAGCCGGTGAAAACCGTATATGATTTTATCCGAGGACTGTCTCCTGTGCCAGGAGCATGGGCAGATGTGCTTATGCCTAATGGAAATAAGATGGAGATTAAGTTTTTTAAGACGTGTAAAACTGATATTCCGTCAGGCGATAATGCTTTAGGTTCTTTTGTGAAAGAGAAGAAACATTGTTATATAGCGTGTGCAGATTGTCTGTTGGAAATTATCTCTATACAGCCTGCGGGAAAGAAACGTATGGACGCTTTGGCGTTCGCAAACGGAATAAGATAAACTGATAAAGGCGTGACCTGTTGCACAGGGCACGCCTTTATTTATGTGTTCTTGATTTATTGTGGTTCAGTAAGTCTCAGAAAAGCATGAAGTTTTAACTATAATATTGTTCAAATTGACTGCTGCCAGGATTCATTTTAACTTTGCCAGACAGCAATAATCTGGATTAATTGTCTAACGCTTCGTACTTAGAGTGCTTGCTTTTGAACTCTGGAACCATATCTTTCATCTGACGGACGATTCTCATGTCATCGGTTGTAAGGCTAAATGTGTAGAGTGAGTTCACCTCTTCCTCTACCGTTGTATAGTCTTCTGCACACACAGCAGCAATCCTTATCTTTGGATGGAACGTCTGTTTTGTTTGTTCTCTGTCACCAAGAACCTCCTCATATAGTTTCTCTCCATCGCGTAATCCTGTATATTTGATTTCTATATTTTTAGCTCCGCTCAGGTCTATCATGCGTTGTGCGAGGTCAGATATCTTCACTGGTTTGCCCATATCGAATACAAATATCTCTCCACCGTGTCCCATTGTGCCTGCTTCGAGCACCAATTTGCAGGCTTCTGGTATAAGCATGAAGAAGCGAATGATGTCTGGGTGGGTTACAGTGACAGGTCCTCCACGTTTTATCTGGTCACGGAAGATAGGGATTACACTACCGTTTGAGCCGAGAACGTTTCCAAATCGTGTTGTCACAAACTGTGTGATACCCTTTACTTTACCATCTTTTATGGCTTTGTCAAGGCTTTGTACGTATATCTCGCAGATACGTTTAGAGCATCCCATTACGTTAGTTGGGTTAACGGCTTTATCTGTTGAAATCATAACGAACTTCTTTACACCGTATTTTACAGCGCAGTCTGCTATGATTTTTGTGCCATATACGTTGTTCTGCACTGCTTCTCTGGGGTTGTATTCCATCATTGGCACGTGTTTGTATGCTGCTGCGTGGAATACGAAGTCAGGTTGATATTTGCAGAATAAATCATCCATTCTCTCTTTCTTGCATATACTTGTGACTATCGTCTGCGTCTCAATGGTAGGGTAAAGACGTGCCATCATCAGGCGTACATCGTGCATTGGTGTCTCTGCTTGATCTACAAGTATGAGTCTCTTTGGTGAATATATGGCTATCTGGCGTACCATCTCACCTCCAATGCTACCTGCTGCACCGGTAATGAGTATTGTGCGGTCTTTCAATAGTGCGCCCACTGCATCCATATCAACTTCTATTTTCTCGCGTGGTAGCAGGTCTTCTATCTCTACTTCGTGCAGTTGTGTATGGCTAAGTGCATCTTTTCCATTCCATTCCTGCATGGCTGGCATCATGTAAACGCGTATGCCGGCCTTCAATAGTTGGTCTTGGAATGCAGTGTCTTCACGGAAATCATCGCTTTTCAACGGGCTGACAAGGAGGGCTTTGATATTGCGCTCTTTCATGGTGTTTACCAGTCCCTCTGTGAGTGGATATACTTTTACGCCCATTAACATTCTGCTTGTGACGTCATCTGCGCTGGAGATGAAGCCGCAAAGGGTGAATTTTGCTGGCTTTTGTGAGCGTATGCTTTTGGCGATTGACACTCCACCTGCTTTGACACCGTATATGAATGTTCTCTTTGCGTCACCGCTATTGAAGAAAGAGTCATACAATGACTTTATCACCATCCTGCTTAGTCCCATGAATAGTGCTGATACGAATGCTGT
>CALYTD010000062.1 GCA_945486445.1 uncultured Prevotellaceae bacterium | reverse complement strand
GCAAACAGCCATATCTAAACGTGACAAACTTGAAAGTGATATGCAGTTGAAGTATAACACCTATACCGCCATGTGCACACAACTGGAAGCAATGAAGGCAAAATTACAGGAACGCACACCAGCCTTCACGACATTAAAGAACGCCACAGTTCCCATCAAGCCAGCAGGCCCTAAGAGGATGTTGTTTGTGATAGGTATGTTACTACTATCGACAATAGTAACAAGCCTCTGGTTAACGAAAGACATCTTCCTACAAAAGTAATAAATGTTAGAAAAACTAAGATACATAAATATCAATAAAATCAGAAGGTTAAGATATATTCATATCCCTAGCCTTCTGATTCTGAACAAGCGCAACACCTCATTCTGGCTCTTCACCATAGGAATTGCCATCAATGTTTTCGCATCTATCTACGTTATGTATCTATGGCCATTAGGCGTTTTCTACCCCATATTAACCGTTCCTTTCTTTCTCGGAGCGTTACTATTTTCCTACAACACACCACACCCACTATTCACTCGTCCAGACTTCTTCCTACCCACAATACTGAGTCTGACATTACAGTATTATCAGTGTATTGTAAACGACCAAAATGTCATACCATATATAGTTGCCACATGTACGATTTTCTGTTACTACTGTCTGTTCAGCATTGACAAAGCATCAGTACAAAAGGCGATGACCTGTATATGTAAAGGCCTTGCAGGATTCCTCATCATATCAATCTCCACATTCCTGCTATACGTACTTGGGTTTAACCTTCCCAATACCGCCGTCACATTCGGGAACTACTCTTACACCAACTACATGTTCTTCCTTCTGGATGACCGTGAGTTGTGGAGTCAGTTATTACTCCCACGCTTCCATTCTGTATTTCTGGAACCTGGACACATGGGAACAACCATCGTGATGCTACTCGCTACACAGATAGGGAAATGGAAAACCTGGTATAACACGGTACTCATCATCGCACTACTCTTATCATTCTCTCTCGCAGCCTATTGCCTTGGAGTAATACTGATATTTCTAAGGTTATGGCTACTCAGAAGAAAGATTATAGCGAAACTCATAATCCTTGTATCCTCCATAATAATAGTAGTAGGAGCCACCTTTATATATAAAGGTGGTGACAATATGCTCAACACACTCATTGTCATGCGACTGGAGATGAATGATTCTGGCGATGACTTTGAGGGAAACAACCGTGTATCAGAAGATTTCAAGAAAGAGTTCGACAGTTTCATTGATAGTTCTGACATACTGTTCGGCAGGGAGATGGATCTTTCAAGTTGGGGAAACTCTGGATACCGTGTATATATATACGACTATGGCATAATAGGCCTGCTACTATTCCTGACATTCTATTACTTCGCATTTAGAAGCGGTACAGACAAACGCGCCATTACCGCAGCCTATATACTGTCACTGACAAACTTCTGGATAAGAGGCTACCCTATGATGTTCGCCTTCCTATTCCCTTATTTCCTAATATCCCAATTAGACATATCACAGTATAAGGAACACACCTTACCAGACGAGCCTAATGACCACGGCACAGAAGAACAATAAAACCACAGTAATGACAAACACACTATTCTTGTACGCAAGAATGATTGTCACTATAGCAGTTGGCTTATACGCCAGCCGCATTGTCCTTAGTGTGCTTGGTGACACAGACTTCGGTATATACTCGCTCGTAGGAGGTATCGTAGTACTACTTAGTTTTCTCAACTCTGGTATGTTACAAGCCTCACAACGCTTCCTCTCCTACGCACTTGGAAGAAACGAAGAAGATACTATCAACAACACCTTCTGGGCATCATGGTACGCACACCTTATTCTGGCTATCGCCATTATCATAATAGGCGAATTCATAGGATTATATTTAGTGAACCACCTCCTCAGCATTCCAGCAGAGCGCATGGTTGCAGCGAACTGGGTTTATCAATGCTCATTGCTCACCTGTGCGGTGTCTGTACTGAGTATTCCATATAACAGTGCCATTATCGCCCATGAGCACATGGACTTCTTTGCATACGTCAGCATACTCGAAGCTGTATTAAAACTCCTTATAATATACATACTTCTTGTCATCTCATACGACAAACTGGTATTGTATGCCATACTGATGCTAGCAGTGCAATCCCTTATAAGATACATCTACATAATATACTGCAACAAGAAACTCCCTGAATGTAAGAGCCATCGCACATATAACAAGGAGATAACACGTAAAATTCTTACCTTTGCGGGGTGGAGCCTACTTGGCAATCTCGGCATCACCTGTCGCGACCAAGGGAATAACATAATACTGAATCTCTTTTTCCAAACTCCAGTCATCAATGCTGCAAGAGGCATAGCAACGCAAGTGAGCGGAATAATAAGCACTTTTGCAACAAACATCACCATGGCAATAAATCCACAAATTACCAAGACGTACGCTGCTGGCAACATAACAGAGAGTTCCTCATTGGTATATATGGGTTGCAGAGTTTCGTTTTATATGCTGACAATCATTTCCATACCACTTGCAGTAAACATTGACTACGTCCTATCCCTATGGTTAGAAGAAGTACCAACCAACACATCTCTGTTCATGTATTTCATTTTAGGTACAGCATTGATATACTCTATGTCACAACCTATCACCGTAGCAATACAGGCAACAGGTAAGATAAAGAAGTTCCAGATATGGATATTCACGTTAGTAATCATCGAGATAGCACTGACCACCGCAGTCCTGTGGATAACAGAAAGTCTTATCTACGCATTAGTACCTTCGTTGGTTATGACCGCTATGTCAGCTGCAATGAGAATAATAATTCTAAAAGGATTAGTCAGCAAATACAGTTACTACACATATACCAAAGACGTAGTCATAAGATGTTGTATCGTAATAATAGCGTCATATTACGTATCAACATATCTACACGACATCATAAGCTACAACAACTTCTGTATATTCCTTTTGGAATGTACCCTCATAACCATAGCCACAACAAGCATAATATGGCTATTAGGCTTAAAGACAGAAGAAAGATGTTACGTCAAGACCAAGATACAGAAACGTCTTCACAGAAAGGATAAAACGCAATGACAATATTATATATTCTCATATCCACCGATCCCTTCGGAGGAGCAACAAAATCATTTCTCGTTCTGCTGCAAGGAGTTCTTAAGGCAGGCGTCAAGGCCATTGTGGTTGTTCCTGATGAAAACGGCATTACCTCCACCCTGCGCCACATGGGGGCGGAAGTCATTATCATACCCTCCAAAGGATGCACATGGACTGGTGCAAAGACATTTAAGCAAACCATACTCTACATACCACGCCAGCTGGGAAGGTTGTGGGTAGATCACAACGCCTGCAAGAGGCTGTACGCCACGCTCAAACAACGACACATAGACATTGTCCATAGCAACAATACCATTACCGCATTAGGACGATACATCGCTACCAAACGTAACATTCCACACATATATCACATCAGGGAATACGGCGACAAGGATTTCGGCCTAAGATATTTCCCCTCAAACACCGCTTTCCATAAATATCTCAGGTCAGACAATGTTTATTCCATCTGCATAACAAAAGACATACAACTGCATCACGGATTGTCACAACACAGGATGTCAACAGTAATATACAACGGCATAATACAAGAAGAGAACGGACTACAGCCCTTCACCACGCCACGCGATTATTTTCTCTATGCAGGAAGGATAGAACCCACCAAAGGACTTCTAAAACTGATAACCGCATATAAAGCATACGTAGATTCTACCCCAACTGCCATGCCATTGAAAGTTGTGGGAGAGGTATTTGACTATACATATATGAACAAAATAGAAGAATATGTCCGCTTCAACAACATGCAAGGCCTCATCTCCTTCCTTGGAAAACAAAGTGACATGCCCAGATACTACGAAGGAGCAAAAGCCATCATCATTCCATCAGAATACGAAGGATTCGGGAGATGTATGCCAGAAGCAATGTCACACGGTTGTATAGTGATTGGTCACAACACAGGGGGAACGAAAGAACAATTTGAGAACGGACGCTCCGAAACAGGACAGAACATAGGTTTCCCTTATAACACACTGCAAGAACTGGCACAATGCCTAATCACTGTACATAAGAGCGAGGAACAAGACCTTAACGCAATGAGAAGAAACGCATATAGTACCGTATGCAGACTATACTCTTTTGAGAATAATATTCAATCAACACTGAACCTCTACAAGTCCATAACAAACAAGAAATGAGATGACACGAAAACTCCTGGCATACATTCTCAAAATACTCCACGCAATATATCCTTATAGGGCGTATGCCTATATCCGTTCCCGTTGCAACATCATACGTTCTCTATGGTTACGCAACTCATTCAAGCGTTGCCCAGACAACGTATATCTTGGCAAGATAGGACACATAGAGCACCCTGAATGTATCTCATTAGGCAAAGGAGTAAGTTTCGGCGACTACTTCTACCTATATGCCAACAAGCAGGCGGGGCATCCCTCACCAGAGATAATTATAGGAGACAACTGCTGGTTTGGCGCAGGAAACCACATTACAGCCAACCTAAGAATAGAGATAGGCAACAATCTTCTCACGGGTAAACACGTAACCATCAGCGACAACAACCACGGTAACACTGATATCGGCACATTAAGAGAAGCCCCACGACTGAGAAACATAGTATCAAAAGGCAGCATACGAATCAACGACAACGTATGGATAGGCGACAACGCCATCATACTCTCAGGTGTTACAATTGGCGAAGGAGCAGTCATAGCGGCAGGAGCTATCGTAACAAAAGACGTCCCACCATACACCATTGTAGGTGGCAACCCCGCACACATCATAAAGAACTCACAACCATAATACCCATCACAGATGAAACCATTATTCTTAGCATACTATCTACCACAATATCACCCATTCCCTGAGAACGACGAATGGTGGGGCAAAGGCTTTACAGAATGGACTAACGTGGCAAAAGCAAAGAAACTTTTTCCTGGCCATTATCAGCCACATATTCCCGCCGACCTGGGATTCTATGACCTGCGCGTACCAGAGGTTCGTAAAGCACAGGCAGAACTGGCACGTGAAGCGGGGGTGGACTGTTTCTGCTACTGGCATTACTGGTTTAACGGCCATAAAATGATGGAGCGTCCGTTTGAAGAAGTAGTAAAAAGCGGCGACCCTGACTTCCCCTTCTGCCTCAGCTGGGCAAACCACTCGTGGTATGCCAAGACATGGAACAAGGACATACCTGACAAACTGCTGATAGAACAAACATACGGAGGGACGGAAGAATACACAGCCCACTTCAACTACCTGCTCCCCGCCTTCCGCGACAAACGTTACCAACGCGTCAACGGCAAACTCGTCTTCGGAATTTACGACCCCTTCGGCTTTGCTGATGTACAGCAATTCATGAACACATGGAACAAGTTAGCAAAAGAAAACGAACTTGAAGGATTCCACTTCTTCGCCCATACCTTCAAGGACGACAAGGCACAGCAATTACTTGACATGGGCTTCTCAACAGTATTCATGGATTACACCTTTGTAAGGAAAAGCATGAAACGATGGTTCGGATGGCTACTGCTGAAACTACATCTTGCTCCACAGATCATGCCATACCAAGACTATGCCAACACTTATCTGGCCTGCTATCAAGACAAGCCTGGCATATCCCCCCAAATACTATGTTCATGGGACCACACGCCACGCAGTGGCATGAGAGGCTACCTCTTCTACGGAAGCACGCCAGAGGCCTTCGGAAATTTTGTGGACAGGCTGTTGAACAAAATGAAGAAACATAACTCACAGTCACCTTTCGTAATGATAAAGTCATGGAACGAATGGGGAGAAGGCAACTATCTCGAACCAGACCTAAGATATGGCAAAGGCTTCATCAAGGCACTGCGCACTGTAATTGACAAACACTTCGAGCGATAAGCATTATGAGAATATTTGGATTTGACATGGAGTTTGACCACGACAAACTCCGAGACAAGATAGCAGCAAGCAAGAAGAAGGACGTAAGGGGTTACATCTGCGTAGTTGACGGGCCGTCACTGGCACGCTCCTATAAGTCTCCCTCCTTTCTGAAATTGTTGCAAGAGGCCTATGCCAATACCTGCGACGGAGGTTCCATAGCGTCAATGGCATCACACCTACGCAAGAAGAAACTGAAAGCATTTACCGGACCAGAGATATTTTCAGAATACATCACCAACACGAAGTTCAAACAGATTCTTCTGGGAAACACAGAGGAGAAATACATACAAGTGAAGAAGAAAGTAGAAAGACTCAGCGGCAGCACTGACCATCTTCACTACATTCCCCTACCCTTTGCCTCCGTTGAAGACTTTGACTATGCCAGCATCTCAAAGCAGATAGCAGCAATAGACGCTGACCTGATATGGGTAAGCCTCGGCGCACCAAAACAGGAATATTTCATGCAGAGGTTACAACCCTATCTACAACGCGGCGTAATGCTTGGCGTGGGCGCTGCCTTCTCCTTCTATCTCGGAGAACTTAAAGACTACAAGTTCAAGATAGGAGAGACACGCCTAAACTGGATATTCAGACTCTTTACTGAGCCACGCAAACAGTTCAAACGAGTGAGCACCATAATTAGGTATTATCCCGCCATATACTGCAAAGAAAAGAAAGTTAACGCTACACGTGAGGATTGTAGGCATTAACTATACAACAACGACATCATATGATGCCAAACCTTTTTTTTAGAACATCCATAGCACCATACCGCATTGATACCTAC
>CALYTD010000061.1 GCA_945486445.1 uncultured Prevotellaceae bacterium | reverse complement strand
ATTGATGGTCAATTGCTTGTACCTGAATATACTGATGATTATCTACAAGAAGTTACCAATAGCCGACCGCCTGCTTGAATATACCAATACTATCCAGATTACGGAGGGTCAGATGCTTGACGATATGGACCTTGAGAAGGAACGCGGCATAACCATTAAGAGCCATGCCATACAGATGTCATACGAGAAAGACGGAGAGACATATATACTGAATCTTATCGATACTCCGGGTCATGTGGATTTCTCATACGAGGTGTCACGCAGCATTGCAGCCTGTGAGGGCGCTGTACTCGTTGTAGATGCTACGCAGGGAGTGCAGGCACAGACCATTTCCAACCTATACATGGCCATAGACCATGACCTTGAAATAATACCGGTAATAAATAAGATAGATATGCCCGCCGCCATGCCAGACGAGGTGGAGGACGAGATAATAGAACTGTTGGGATGCGACAGGAAGGAGATACTCCGTGCCAGCGGTAAGACTGGCGAGGGAATACCAGAGATTCTCGATGCGGTGATAGAGCGCATACCACACCCTACGGGCAACCCTGACGCACCGTTGCAGGCACTTATATTCGATTCTGTGTTCAACAGTTTCCGCGGTATCATAGCGTACTTCAAGATAGAGAACGGCTCCATAAGGAAGGGAGACAAGGTGAAGTTCTTTAATACAGGCATGGAGTATGACGCCGATGAGGTGGGAGTACTGAAGATGGACATGATACCTCGCAAGGAAATGAGCACCGGTGAGGTGGGATATATCATATCCGGCATAAAGGATGCGAAGGAAGTGAAGGTGGGAGACACCATAACCCACGTGGCAAAACCGTGCGACAAGGCCATCAGTGGCTTCCAGGAAGTGAAGCCGATGGTGTTTGCCGGCGTATATCCCATTGACCCTGCTGACTACGAGAACCTGCGCGCGTCATTGGAGAAACTGCAACTTAACGACGCGTCACTGTCGTTCTCTCCGGAATCTTCCGTGGCGTTGGGCTTCGGATTCCGTTGCGGCTTCCTCGGATTGTTGCACATGGAGATAGTGCAGGAGCGTCTGGACAGAGAGTTTAACATGGATGTCATAACGACAGTGCCTAACGTTTCATACATGGTATATGACAAACAAGGGACGGCAAAGGAGGTGCATAACCCGTCAGGACTGCCGGATGTCACCATGATAGACCATATAGAGGAACCCTATATCAAGGCTACCATCATCACGGACGCCAACTATATAGGCGGAATAATGAAGCTGTGTCTTGACAAACGCGGAGAACTGGTGAAGCAGGAGTATGTCTCCGGCAACCGTGTAGAACTGCATTTCATGATACCATTGGGGGAGATAGTGATAGATTTCTATGACAAACTGAAATCTATATCGAAAGGATACGCCTCCTTTGACTACCACGTTGACAGTTTCAGACCCTCGAAACTTGCGAAACTTGACATACTGTTGAACGGCGAGCCGGTGGATGCACTGTCAACCTTGACACACAGTGACAACGCCGTAGGGTTCGGAAGACGTATGTGTGAGAAACTGAAAGACCTCATACCACGCCAGCAATTCGACATCGCCATACAAGCAGCAATAGGTGCAAAGATAGTAGCACGAGAGACAATAAAATGCGTTCGCAAAGACGTTACCGCCAAATGTTACGGCGGAGACGTCAGCAGAAAACGCAAATTGTTGGAAAAACAGAAAAAAGGAAAGAAGCGCATGAAGCAGATTGGCAATGTGGAGGTTCCGCAAAAGGCATTCCTCGCGGTGCTGAAACTGGATTAAAGATGTGCGCCTGGATTAGGACTTCGCTATGCTTGGTTGCAGTTTTGGGGACTCAGGCTACATTGTCACGACAATAAAACGCCACCCAAAAACAGGAGACCGTAGCCGTAAGCCTGCGCATAAGAACAGAGCCCCCACACCCAAAGACCCTAAAACCCACTAAAAAATATACAACATGAAAGACCTTAACATTCCATTACGAGACATTGCGCGTGAGTTGGCGCGCAGGTTCAGTACAATGTCGCATGAGGAATTGGCCGTGCTGGAAGGCATACTTATGCCAATGAAGTTCGTCAAAGGAGAGAAAATACTTTGCTCTGGGGAGTACGCTAAATACATATATTATGTACATCAGGGACTGGTGCGGCAGTACTACTTCAAGAATGGCAAGGAGATGACAAACTTCCTCGGAGTGGATGGCTCGGTGATAATGAGCATAGAGAGCCTTTTCAGAGAAACGCCGAGTCAGGAAACGATAGAGGCTCTGGAGCCGTGTTACATCTATGCACTGCCAAAGAAAAGACTGGAAGAGGTGGCTCTGCATAATCAGAATATACAGATTTTGTACAGAAAAATATTGGAGGAAGCGTTGATAGAAGCGCAAATTCATGCTGACCTCGTGAGATTTGAGACGGCGCAGGATCGTTATCGCCGTATATGCAAGCAGATGCCGAAGGTGGTTCTGCGTGCGCCATTAGTGTTTATAGCCAGTTACTTGCAGATGACACCGGAGACATTGAGCCGTGTGCGTTCGTCAACATTGGTGGATTAAGACAGCGAAAGAAACAGAATGAAAGAGATATTATACGTTTTTATCGGTGGAGGCGCGGGCAGTGTCCTCCGCTTTTTCGTTTCTATGATATGGAGACACCTCTCACTACATCCACGGTTTGAGGGCATGACGTTTCCTTGGCCAACCTTTGTGGTCAATGTGTTAGGCTGCCTTATGATAGGATTGTTCTATCAGTACGGCGAAAAATGCGGACTGACACCGGAGGTACGTCTGCTTCTTACCACTGGTTTGTGTGGTGGATTCACCACGTTCTCCACCTTTAGTTATGAGGGCGTGGCACTGCTTCATGCCGGATATTATGGCACTTACCTGCTCTATGTCACGCTCAGCGTCATTCTTGGACTTGCCGCGGCAGCGGTGCCTTTGTGGTGTTTAAGGGCATAGGTGCACCTATTGTGTAAGTGCACCATGCCATTGCAAATAGGAATATTGTTACACCACACCTATAATATCCTGCACACTGGTACATCCGTGACGGTCAAGCCATTCGTTGATACCATCACGTACCTTTATTGTCACAGCCGGGTCAAGGAAGTTGGCAGTGCCAATCTGTATGGCAGTTGCGCCTGCCATGATGAACTCTATGGCATCCTCTGCCGTGCAAATGCCGCCAAGACCGATGACAGGAATCTTTACTGCCTTTGCCACTTGGTGGACCATGCGTACCGCTACAGGCTTTACAGCGGGACCGGATAATCCTCCTGTGCCGATGGAAAGCATTGGTTGACGCTTTTCTATGTCTATTGCCATACCCATGAGGGTATTTATCAGCGATACGCTGTCTGCCCCTTCGTCCTCCACGGCGCGTGCTATCTCGGTGACATCAGTAACATTAGGCGACAGTTTGACTATCAATGTCTTGTCATAACGCTTCCTTACCTCCCTTACAACGCTTGCGGCACCCTCGGTGGTGGTACCAAACGCCATGCCGCCATGCTTCACATTGGGGCAGGATATGTTGAGTTCTATTGCCGGAATGTTATCCAGTTGATTGATGCGTGCGGCACATTCACCGTAGTCTTCCACGCAAGAACCGCTGACGTTGACAATCATATTGGTGTCAATGTCTTTTATTTCCGGGTATATATGCTTGCAGAAGTAATCCACACCCTTATTCTGTAGCCCTACGCAGTTAAGCATTCCGCTGGCGGTCTCTGCCATTCTGGGGTAGTCGTTGCCCTCTCTGTGCTTCAGAGTAGTACCTTTTACTATTATTCCTCCAATCCCGTCGAGGGGGACAAAGTCCTGAAACTCGATGCCGTAGCCGAATGTTCCTGATGCTGTCATTACCGGGTTTTTCAGTCCCAGTTGCCCTATGTGTACGTTAAGGTTTGCCATATATTATAGAAATGTATATGTTAGGGGCGCTGTGCCCATTCCAATCGTCTTGCGTTAATAACCGGTCCTTCGGTGCAAATGCAGATGTTTCCCTTGTCCTGTGTCTTCTCTACGCAGCAGAGACAGGCTCCAAGACCACATGCCATGTTGTTTTCCAGGCTTACTTCACATTCTGTTCCCGCTTTCTCTGCATATCGTGCCACTGCCATCATCATGGGTTTTGGACCGCAGGTGGATATCATGTCGAAGGTCTCTTTGCACAAAATGCTGTGGTTTGTGACGAAACCTTTTTCGCCATCTGAGCCGTCTTCTGTGGTGACGAATACCCTTCCCACTGCCTTGAAGGCATCAATCATCAGCAGATCTTTGGCTGTTCGTGCACCAAGCAGGAATGTTGCCTCGCCTCCCATGGCCTTTATCTTTCTGCCAAGATACAGCAATGGGGCTACGCCAACGCCTCCTCCTACGAGCAAATGACGCTTAGTGCTGTCCTGTGGCATAGTGAAACCATTGCCAAGAGGTAGCATTACGTTTAGTGTGTCGCCTGTTTTCAGTTGTGACATCCTGCGTGTTCCGTCGCCAATGGCGGCTACAAGCAGGTGCAACTCGTTGCGTTGGGTGTCAACATCATTTATGGATATGGGGCGGCGCAGGAATGTTTTGGGTGAGTTATCTACCCTTACCTCTACAAACTGGCCAGGTTCCATTGTGGGCAGAGGCTCACTGTGCGTCAGTTTTATGAGCACATATTTCTCGTTTATGTGTTCTACGGCTGTCACCGTGAGGTCAAGACACGTCTTCATATTTTGCTGTTTGCTTTTTATTTTGTATAAGGTGTTATAGTTTTTTCAATATATTCAGAATCAGGCTCCATACCTTTTCTACTGACGGGATGTGCAGTCTCTCGTCCGGTGAATGCACTCCTCTCATTGTAGGACCAATGGATAGCATGTCAAGATGCGGGTATTTCTGGGCGAACAGACCGCATTCCAGTCCGGCATGGATGCCTGTTACCCTTGGAGAGGATCCGAATAAGTCTCTGTAACAGTCCTCTGCCACGGTGCGAAGCCGGCTGTTAGGGTTCATTTGCCATGCTGGATAACCGTCACTATGCTTTATGTTGTCAGCGCCGGCAAGTTCAAACACAGCCCTTACTGTGTTCACCATGTTGGTCAGGTTGCTCATGACGTTTGAGCGTTGGCTGCATATAATCATACATTTTCCTTCTCTGTCGTTGTCTGATACCGATGTCTTTACCACGGCAGTATTGGATGATGTCTCTGTCATTCCGTCCAACGTCTCGTCTTGACAAACGCTGAACACTCCGTTATGCACAGCCTGTAATGCCGCGATTATTCTTTTACTACAATCTTCCGGCATAACTCTTTCGCTGTCAGTGCTTCCCATCTGCCAGTTGATGTGTTTCTCTGTTACGTGAAATTCCTCTTCCACCTCGCTGCAAAACACATTCCAATCCACTCTTACCGTTTCTTTTTCTTCAAATGGAACGGCAAAGACAATGCTACCTTCGCGTGTTATTGCGTTGTGCAATTTGCCCGCATTGAACTGTGAAAGCCTTATCGGCATCTTCTGTTGTTCAAGATACAGGAATCTCGTCAGCAACTTTATGGCATTAGCCCGCTTTTTGTTTATGTCGTCACCGGAATGTCCTCCTGTAAGTCCTTTTACCGATGCTTGCAGGAAAAACAGCCCCTTTGGTGATTCTTCTAATGTGTAATGGAATGTAGCGGTGGTTGTTTTGCCGCCGGCGCAAGACACATAGAACAAGCCTTCGTCCTCAGAATCGAGGTTCAGCAGCATGGAACCTTGAAGCAGGTTGCCTTTCAGTCCGTTGGCACCAGTCAGTCCTGTCTCCTCGTCGCGTGTGAAAAGACATTCTATCGGACCGTGTTCTATTGTGTTATCGTCAAGAAGTGCCAGTTCCATAGCGCATCCAATGCCATCATCCGCACCAAGTGTTGTGCCATTGGCGCGCATCCATTCCCCGTCAATATAAGTCTCTATCGGGTCATTCAGGAAGTCTATCTCATGCCCAGCAACCTTGTCGCACACCATGTCTATATGGCTCTGTATTATAAGGGTGGGGCGATTCTCGTAACCGTTAGTCGCACCTTTGCGTATAATCACGTTGCCTATCTCGTCCACTATGGTCTCCAGTCCTCTGCTTTCACCAAATTCTTTCAGATAAGCAATCATCTTTTCCTCGTGTTTTGAGGGGCGGGGGATATTGTTTATCTCCTTAAAAAAACGAAAGACAGCCGCTGGATTTAAGTCTTTTTTAGTCATAATTTACCTTTTTTATGGTGCTAATTCGGATTTTCTTGTTACCTTTGCAATTGACTTTTAGAGGCTTGCGCTTCATTTTGCTATATGTCATGGTTTTCTGACTATATGGGTCAGACAGTGTGTAACAGGGTCAATGACCAGTTTCTCACAGTGTATAACCAACAAAAGTTGCTTGCAAAATTACAAAAAAATACTGAAAACAAACAACAATTATTGAATAAAATGACAAAGAAAACCCTTTTCTGTGCAATGGCAGCAGCTGCGGTTGCAATGACTACACTTAATTCATGTGACAATTCTCCCAAGCCAGAGGCAGGTTCACCAGCAACTAATAAGGCTCCTCAGGAGATTAAATTGGCATACGTTGAGGTTGATTCACTGATAACCCAGTATGAGTTCTGTAAGGAATATACTCAGATTCTTGAGAAGAAGAGTCGCAATGTGCAGAACACTTTACAGCAGAAGGGCCAGAAGTTGCAGGCTGATGCTGCTGCTTTCCAGCAGAAGATTCAACAGAATGCACTTGACCGTCCAACGGCAGAAAGAATGCAGGCTGCTTTGCAGAAGCAGAATGCGGACCTCGAAGCATTGCAGCAGC
>CALYTD010000060.1 GCA_945486445.1 uncultured Prevotellaceae bacterium | reverse complement strand
CGTTGTTGACAAACCAATAAAGTTTATTGGAACAGGTGAGAAGATGGAAGCACTCGATGTATTCCATCCTGACCGTATGGCAGACCGTATACTTGGTATGGGAGACGTTGTATCGCTTGTAGAACGTGCTCAAGAACAGTTCGATCTTGAAGAAGCCAAGCGTCTTCAGAAGAAGATAGCCAAGAACAAGTTTGACTTCAATGACTTCCTTGGCCAGATACAACAAATCAAAAAGATGGGCAACATAAAGGAACTTGCCAGCATGATACCCGGTGTAGGCAAAGCGATAAAAGACATAGACATTGATGACAACGCCTTCAAGAGCATAGAGGCTATCATCTATTCCATGACGCCCAAAGAACGTACAAATCCAGAAATACTCAACATCTCACGCAAACAACGTATTGCCAAAGGCTCCGGCACAAATATACAGGAGGTAAACAGACTGTTAAAGCAGTTTGATCAGATGCGTAAGATGATGAAACTCATGTCGGGCAACAATATGGCTAATATGGCAAAGATGGCAGGAATGATGGGCAAAGGTATTCCTGGGATGCCAAGGTTCTAAGTAAAACGCCCAAACGGTCAAACTACTAAGTTCTGTCGCTTGCCATAACAAGTAATCGGTTCTACCGCTTCCAATGTGAAGAAAAAAACAATCTGGCAATGGCAGGAGTAAACTTTCAATTAAAATATAATCATGCAACTAATAGACGGAAAAGCAACCGCAGCGGCCATTAAGGCCGAAATAGCGGAAGAAGTAAAATCCATCATTGCGGCAGGAGGAAAGCAACCACACCTTGCAGCAGTTCTTGTAGGACACGACGGTGGTTCTGAAACCTACGTAAAGAACAAGGTTCTCGCCTGTGAAGCCTGTGGTTTCAAGAGCACTCTAATACGTTATGAGGAAGATGTAACAGAGGAAGAACTCCTAAAATGTGTTGACAAACTAAACAATGATGACGACATTGACGGGTTTATCGTACAACTGCCACTTCCAAAGCACATCAACGAGCAAAAGGTTATAGAAGCCATAGATTATCGCAAAGACGTTGACGGCTTCCACCCCATCAACGTAGGCCGCATGGCAATAGGCCTCCCCTGCTTCATCTCCGCTACTCCCCTTGGCATCATCACGCTGTTAAAACGCTACAATGTTGATACCTCTGGCAAGAAATGCGTTGTGCTTGGACGTTCAAACATTGTTGGTAAGCCAATGGCCCAGCTCATGATGCAAAAGGAATATGGTGACGCTACGGTGACAGTCTGCCACTCACACTCCGCAGACTTAAAGAAGGAATGTCGTGAAGCAGACATCATAATAGCAGCAATAGGCCGCCCTGGCTTTGTCACAGCAGACATGGTAAAGAGCGGGGCTGTAATAATTGACGTGGGCACAACACGTGTTCCCGACGCTACACGTAAGAGTGGCTTCCGTCTTTCAGGTGATGTGGACTTCGCCAATGTTGCAGAAAAATGCTCATTCATTACCCCCGTGCCAGGAGGTGTAGGGCCAATGACCATCTGCTCACTGATGAAAAACACCCTTGCTGCTGGCAAAAAAGAATACTACAAGTAAAGAGTCATAACCTTACTTACAATAACAGAGCAATAGGGCTGTATATAAATCTGCCCTTTGTTATGACCATAAGGTTTATAATATAACCACGGTTTGACAAAGAGTAAACCTACTTCTTATAAGCAAGAGGATACCGTTAAGGCATCTTCTTGCTTTTTTCTTGCCCCTACTCTACGCTAACAGAGCGAACGAGGGGACTAAATCCATGTCTTACTATACCCTGAAACTCGCATTATTTCACCATCCACACATCGAGCGTAATAGTTCCTGGTGTGCCGAAAGATGGTGAACAGACAAAGATAGCATTGTTTAACCAAGAGTATTTACTGTCCATTGGTGCCTCAAACCTTGGCGCTGCCTTGAAGTAGAAAATCTCATTCCCCGTATGGTCCTTCCCTGAATACACTATCCCCTGGTTTCGAACGTGGATGTACACCCCGTCATCAGTCCTGACAGAGTAAATTGCTTCAAGAGTAGAACGATTCCCGTCAGAACTGACAAGTTGGTAGTCTGCACCGCCATTGATTATCGTGCCACGTAACAGCGGCCCTTCAAACGAACCGCCAGTGATAGGAACCACCTGACGTTTGCCAGCCTGTGTCTCTCCCACGGAGTAAGCCTTTCCGAGCGTTACGTTCAGTTGCATCACAAACTCCATCTGTGGCGTTGCCGCTTTCGGTGAGACATGCTGTGCGTGGGAGGTACATACACACAGCATAGCAATAATGGCAAGAAAAAGTTTTTTTCTCATATTCCGTTTCTATTCGTTTTACAACAGTTCATGTATCTGCCCGATATGCAGATTCAGATGGTTGACATATCCACAAATCATGTCATCAAGCGTCACACGACAACCCTCATAATCAACCCAATAATTCTCCAATTTTGTCTCGTCAACAGAGCTGATAACGTGACAGATATGCTGGTTGTACAGATTTAACAGCATCACCAGCGTCTCCCTGTCCTCATGCTGATAGTCTTGAAGGGCTATCCACAGGTCGTTATCCTGCGTGTAGTCTGTCAATAACGTCTTGATACCTCATACCCTTATCCATACAATAAGAATGTACGTATTCATTGAATACCCGCTGCAAAATTAATAAAAATAACACTATTAACAGCAGTATTGACGTTAAAAAAGTCACTTCCAACCTGATTTCTACTCTCTGTGGCTGTTTCATGACTGCCTTCTATACGGGGATTATGAAATAACAACAATACAAACAGCACCTGATTACCATGTAATAAGGCGCTGATTTCTCGGTTATCAGGTGCTGTTTACAAAAGCATAAGATTGCCACATATACGTTTGCAGGTCATGGTGACCACCGACTATGTTTAGCATAATCGGAATACCAACACAAAAAGAAATCCGCCATAACACGCATTTGTAAAGCGTATCACGGCGGAAGGAAACATATTTGTCTGAAAAAAGATGTTACTTCAACTTTGGTTTCAGTTCATCTGGCGAGTCATTGGTGTACATATTCACCTCACCCGCCACCTTAGTGAATAGTTCTTCTATGCGTTCCTGCGGTATATCCCACTGCGGCCGGAAAGCTTCTGACTGCATATAGTGTATGATAGAGCGGCGCATCTGGCGTGCTACGAGGCGTTTGTCAAGGTCAGTTGAGAGGTCCATAGTGGTCATAACAACCTTACCCTTGCCTACATTGGCCTCAAAAAGCATACCAATCTTCCTTGAAACAAACCACGTGTCAATGCTCTGCACAAGCGGTTGGAAGTCAGCGGGGAAGTCTGTAAACTGCATAACCTGCGCCTTGTTGACAAGTTCCCACCATTGAAGGTCGCTGTGATAGTCCGTAGGGAATTGCGAGAAGATAGGGTGTGCACTCTCGATATATAGTCCCGTAGTGTGCGGTGGGCGCATCTTAAACCATGAAGTATTCCAGAATACGGGGGTGAAGTATTGCTTTACCTCCTTGCCATAGGTCACCTTACCAGCAGCAAGAAGCAGCACCTTACCACCCTTACGCAGTATTTTCTGCGCCTGTTTGTCTATGGTATCAGTAACAAGAATATCTCCTACCATCATAGCCCCTTTGCGCTTAGCGGCCTTTGTCTTTGGCATTGGTGCCTCATCCTCAGGATATACCCAGAAGTCCCAGTGATTACGGGCTTCTGTTCCGGGTATGGTGACGGTGAGAGTGTATTTCCCTGCCTTTGTAATTTTGTCGAGTGGCACGCTGATTTTGCCGAGTGGGATATTCTGTCCTATGGGTAGTGAGCGTGTAATGAGGTTGCCCTCAGCGTATGGCGCATCAAGGTTTAGGAGCATTAAGTCACCCTGTTTCGTTGGCTCACGGCGTATCTCCCAATGTGGGGTGACAGTGGTTATGCTGTCAGCAGAGAATTGTGACAACTCTATGTCAGCCTCAAAGGTCTCCTTGTCCGTATAGGTGAACTTCGTTATCTTTGCCAACGGCACTATTGGTGAGCAAAATTCGCGAAACTCCGGGGCCGTGATATATCCCTTTTCAGCAAAGAAGACATCGGTAAGCCCTACTATGGCAGAGCCCTGTCCACTGTAATCATTGAGGGCAAGGAGTTGGAATCCGTCATAACTTGGGGTGCGCAGATGGCGTTCTAACTCATATTTGTAACACAGAGCCTGCAACCTTCCTGACGCCATCATAAACTCATGACCACGACTTTCCATGCCATTGGCCTTCAAAAGGTCACGGAATATCTCAAAGTTACGTGCCTTATTAACACCTGTGTACTTACCTATCTCAGCGAAATTAGGGAATACACACCACTGTCCCGTCTCATGACTGACAAATGGAACGGTTATAGGCGTGCCGGGCATATCCTTTCCTCGGTAGGTGGTTATATTGTCTTTGAAATTAAATGTGGACTCAGGAGCCTTGTTATTCCATGAAGCCAGACCGCGAGCACCTGCCTTTACCGCGAACTCTGACTTGGGTTGCCATGCCCATCCGCCACCAACGGAGAAGCCACAGTAAAGGTGTCGGGAGTCGTATTGCTTCATCAAAGGGACTTTTTCATTACACCATTTTACCCAATTTCCAGCGGGTTCATTGCCAAAGGCGAAGAAACAGAAGGATGGGTGGTTGCCGTATTCGTCAACAATGCGCATACTTTCGTCCAAGAGATATGTGTCTATATACTCCCCCCTGCCAAGACGCACACCGTGATTAGGCCATGATGGGCCCTCTGGTTGTATGTAAATTCCTGTCAGGTCGGCTGCAAGAAAGGCTGCCTCAGGCGGACAATAGGAATGGAAACGCACATGATTAAGTCCCCACTTCTTACAAGTCTCATAGAGTTTTAGCCACGAGTCAAGGTCGGTGGGAGGATAACCCGTAAGAGGGAAGCAGCAGTTCTCTACCGTACCACGTAACTGTACGTGGCGATTGTTGACATAAAAATCGCTGCCGCGTATCTCAATCTTGCGCATACCAAAATAAGTTTCGGCAGTAGTAGCACAGTTCTTGCTCTTCACTTCAACGTTAAGACGATACATCTGTGGGCAGAATTCGTCCCAAAGCAGCATATCGTCACCCATGTCGAGGCTTATCTCCACTGGCACGGGGGCTCCATTGCCGAGAGAAACCTTCACTGGGTCACTGACCACGATGTGTCGTTTGGCAGTATTGAAGGATTCTGCACTAAGTGTAACAGTTGCTGATTTGTCGCTAATGGGTAATCCTTTCAGCATCAGTTTTACCACTGCCTTGCGGCTATCTATATCTGGAAATACCTTCACCTTATATATATATGGAGTAGGCATTAACTCTATTCTGCCCACAATGCCGTTCCAATCGCCCTGTGTCTGGTCTGTTATGGAATGTGAGTCCTGCCCTACATTGGCTACCATGGGGTCATTATCCACACAAATGGCTATGGTATTTTCGCCTGGACGCAGTGTGTTACCAAGGTGGAAAACGTGTGGTACAGAAAGTGAATTGCGCATATGGCTACCAGAAGAAGGATAGTTGTCGCCGCCAGCAATCTTGTTTCCGTTTACCCAAACGGTGGTAGCAATGTGCGGACGCTCAAGATACAGGGTGTAATCAGTCTTACTTCCTGCCGGTATGGTTACGTTTTTTTTATACCATGCCTTGCCAACATAGTGTTTGTCAGGTGTAAGGAAGAAGGGGAGCTTCATTTCCTTGCCCTGGTGGCGGTACTTCTCCATAAAGGGATTATGGAAATAACTGGAGTCATACAGCGCTCCTACCCACTTGGTATTGACGCTGATGTCATCGCCTTTCATGCGTTGCGGCATGGAGGCAGGCAACAGTATTGTTTCAGAGAAGGGCGTATCGGCATTATACCAGCCTTCTGTCTCTCCCACTCCGTCACGGTCAATGCGGAACTGCCACTCACCTTTCAGGTCAATGGTTGACTGTGACCTTACTGCCAACGTTAAAAGTATGGCAAAGCATAACAGCGTTGTTGTTTGTAATCTTCTCATAGATATTTTTTTATGGTTTTGCATTTTCTGTTGGAAATAGGCTCATAAATAGGCCAAAAGAAAGAGTTGTCTTAACGTGACTTCAGTGAAATGCCATCCGTAAGGAGAACAGGTTGTTGAATGTATGACGGTGCAAACCTTTTCATGTACAATCTCCTTGCTGTATAAAAAACGGCACATTGCATTGTAAAAAGGGCCTGATTGCAATGCAAAAAGGTGCTGATTACACGGCAAATAGGTGCTGATTGTTTTTTACAGAGCATCAAGGCGTTGTATGATGAGTACCTAAACCTCACATAGACAATTATTTACGCCATTGCTGGCATACTGGCCTTACTGGGTAATCGTACCTCTGGCGTTGCTGATACACTTTCTCCTCATTCACCGAACTCACGTTAGTTGATTGGGTTACACGGCCATAAATAATTATGACCTGTACCCCAGAGAACTACGGACGCAACATCAATGTCCTGAATTGGTATATCCCAAGATGATTGATATCAAGGGCAGAAGCCTCCGTCAAGTATTTTATGCAATCCGACTTAAACTTTGACGCTGCGGCCTTCTGTTGCGGACTCAGGGACAATCCATAGCAACCAAGAGCAAGCATGAACAGACAGTGTATGCGATTAGATTGGTTTAGGCTTCCATCCCATATCTGTAAGTCGGGCAAAGAGACAGCGAAATAGTCCATCGTAACATTGTCAAAGAGGTGGTTCTTACCATAGTTAACCAGTTTGTAGAAGCGGCCATGCGCCTCGTTAAGCCTTCCGAGTTTCAGCAGAGCCAGTCCCTGATAGAATATCTTGTCAGGTTTGGCATCGTTATAGTACATTGCAGCAGCAGGCTCCTGCGGTCCAAGGGTGGCTTTTTCAAAACACTC
>CALYTD010000059.1 GCA_945486445.1 uncultured Prevotellaceae bacterium | reverse complement strand
GCTCAACGTAGGCCTTGCACATCACAACGGCGACTGGAACTGGAAGAACGTGCGCAGCCCCTTTGCCCGCCTTTACCTTGTAGTTGAGGGCAGAGCCAGCATACAGTTGCCCTCAGGTACCTACGAGTTGACACCGGGACACCTGTATTTCATTCCCGCTTTTACCACACATAGCTACGTCTGTGACTCGCTGTTCACACATTATTATCTGCATATCTATGAGAAGCCTGAGGGGTATAGCATACTCGACGAGTACAACTTCCCCGTGGAGGTGGACGCACAGCCACATGACCTGGAACTGTTAAAGCGGCTCACATATATCAACCCCTTCCTGAAACTACCTATGTCAAACCCCGATATGTATGACAACCACCAGTGCCTGATGGACAACATACGCAAGAATATACTGCGGCCCTTCTGCGACAAGGTGGAATCTCGCGGCATTATCTTCATACTAATGTCGCACTTTCTGAAGTATGCCACGCCGAAGACAAACATCACTGACGGCAGGATAAGGCAGACAATATCCTACATACGTCAGCACGTGACAGAGAACATAGATATCGCCAGCCTTGCCGACATGGCGTGTATGTCGAAGGATCACTACATACGCACCTTCAAGAAAGAAATGGGAGACACTCCCAACGCCTTTATAACAAAGGGCAAGATGGCAGCGGCAGAGGTCATGCTCGTCACGACTGACAGTCCGATAAAGCACGTTGCAGCAGGTATAGGCTATAATGACTGCTCGTATTTCAATAAGATTTTCAAGAGATATGCAGGCATGACACCGCAGCAGTACCGCGACTCATGCCTCGGAGCAGCAGCAAGCAAGAAAGTAATCAGTATCTGATTACGCTGAAATCAGCAGCAAATAGCATTGTAATCAGCACCTGATTACACCGCAATCAGCACCTGATTACAGGTGCCTCCCAAAGTTACAAGAGTTATGAGTGATGATTGATGAGGTATTAACGACGAACTCATAATTCAAAATTCATAACTAACAACTAACGAGGAACTCATAATTCATAACTCATAACTGACGCAGTTCATAACAGATAATTCATAACTTATAACAGAACATTGCATAAGCATAATTACGGATTTGGGTTAAAAAGTGCGAAAAAATCGTTGCTTTCAGGAAAATGTTGTAACTTTGTCGCTCAAAATACTATACATACATAACACCACAATACAAAAATGGCACAACAAGATGATGTTTTCAAGAAGATTGTAAGTCACTGCAAGGAATACGGGTTCGTGTTCCCGTCAAGTGATATCTATGACGGTTTGGGCGCAGTTTATGACTACGGACAGAACGGCGTGGAGATGAAGAATAACATAAAGCAGTACTGGTGGCAGTCAATGGTGCTCCTGCACGACAATATCGTGGGCATTGACTCAGCCATCTTTATGCACCCCACTATATGGAAGGCCTCCGGCCACGTTGACGCCTTCAACGACCCGCTCATTGATAACCGTGACTCAAAGAAACGCTACCGCGCCGATGTGCTCATAGAGGAGCAGATGGCGAAGTATGAGGACAAGGTGAACAAAGAGGTTGAGAAGGCAAGGAAGAAGTATGGCGACGCCTTTAACGAAGAGGAGTTCCGACAGACTAATCCACGAGTGCTTGAAAACCAAAAGAAGTTTGACAACCTGCACGCACGCTACTCTGAGGCAATGAACGCCATGGACCTTGAGATGCTGAAGCAGATAATTGTTGATGAGGAAATAGTATGCCCTATATCTGGCACTCGTAACTGGACAGACGTGAGACAGTTTAACCTCATGTTCTCCACAGAGATGGGCGCATCGGCTGATAATGCCATGAAGATATACCTGCGCCCAGAAACAGCACAGGGTATATTCGTGAACTACCTCAACGTGCAGAAGACGGGACGCATGAAGATTCCGTTCGGTATTGCGCAGATAGGTAAGGCATTCCGCAACGAGATAGTAGCACGACAGTTCATCTTCCGTATGCGTGAGTTTGAGCAAATGGAAATGCAGTTCTTTATAAAGCCAGGCACAGAACTCGACTGGTTCGCAAAGTGGAAGGAGACAAGAATGAGGTGGCACCAGAACCTTGGCTTCGGTTCAGAGAACTATCGCTTCCATGACCATGACAAACTTGCGCATTATGCCAATGCAGCTACCGACATTGAGTTCCGCATGCCGTTCGGTTTCAAGGAAGTAGAGGGCATTCACTCACGCACCAACTTTGACCTCTCACAGCACGAGAAGTTCTCAGGCAAGCAGATAAAGTATTTCGATCCAGAGATAAACGAGTCATACACACCGTATGTTATAGAGACCTCTATCGGCGTTGACCGTATGTTCCTCTCCATCATGTGCCACTCATACGAGGAGGAGAAACTGGAAAACGGCGAGACACGCACCGTGCTTCACCTGCCCGCAGCACTCGCACCGGTAAAATTGGCGGTGTTCCCTCTGACAAAGAAGGACGGGCTGCCAGAGAAGGCTATGGACATAATGAACAGTCTAAAGTTCCACTTCAACTGCAAATACGAGGAGAAAGACCAGATAGGCAAACGCTATCGTCGTCAGGATGCCATAGGCACACCGTTCTGTGTCACCGTTGACCACCAGACACTGGAGGACAACACCGTGACTCTGCGCTACCGCGACACCATGGAACAGAAGCGTGTCAACGTGGAGGAACTGCGTGGAATAATAGAAGATCAGGTATCTATCACCTCGCTACTCAAAAGACTCTGTTAGTCCGTAGGCTACAACACATAACCTATACCCAGACAAAGATGAAGAAAATCCTGTTCGCGTTGCTGACCGTAACCGGCCTGCTGTGCCTGCAATCATGCTCAGAAACAGAGGAAACCGACAATGAGTACGAGAACTGGCAAGAAAAAAACGATACGTACTTTGAACGGCAGTATCAGCGCGCTGTTGACAGTATCGCCGTGAACCCTGCCAAGTGGAAACTGATAAAGGTGTATTCCAAAGACACTTCCACGGAAGGGGCGCACACAGACTACGTCATTGTTCATGTGATTAGCCAGAGGGTGGCGCATGATGAGTGCGTAACACCACCGTACGCAGAGTCTCCCCTGTATAAGGACTCTGTGCGGTTACATATCCGTGGCAACCTCATACAGTCGCAGACGTATAGCACTGCATCACCATCTTACGACAATCTGGGATACCAGTTCGCCACCTCATGGTACGGAGACTATAACCCTAAGACTATGATGCCATTCTCATACCTCGTCAGTTCCTTAGGAGACGGCTTTGCGACGGCGGTGATGAACATGCACGTAGGCGACAGATGGGAAGTCTGCATACCCTACACCCTTGCATACGGAACAACAGGCTCCACGTCAATACCTGCATACAGCACACTGGTGTTTGACATGACGCTGCACTCATTCGCACGACAGGGGCAGGCACTGCCGGGCTTCCAATAATCTTCATAACCCACCATTAACCATTAATATGTCCGACGAAAAAACACTTTCACCAGAAGATTATAAGAATCCAGAGAACATAGAGAAACCTGCTGAGCCGCAAGATGAAGCGGAGACAGCAGAAAATATTGGCGAGACGGAGTCTTCAGACTACCGTCCCGCCAATCGTTTTGATGCCTCTGTGGTACATCATCTCAGCGGAATGTACCAGAACTGGTTTCTCGACTATGCCTCATACGTAATCCTGGAGCGTGCCGTGCCTCATGTGGAAGACGGCTTGAAGCCAGTGCAAAGGCGCATACTGCACTCCATGAAACGTATGGATGACGGGAGATATAATAAGGTAGCGAACATCGTAGGACACACTATGCAGTTCCACCCACACGGTGATGCCTCCATAGGTGACGCCCTGGTGCAGTTGGGACAGAAAGACCTCCTGATAGACACACAGGGCAACTGGGGAAACATACTAACGGGTTCATCAGCCGCCGCACCACGATACATAGAGGCAAGACTGTCTAAATTCGCCCTGGAGACAGTCTTTAACCCCAAGACAACAGACTGGCAAATGTCATACGACGGACGCAATAAGGAGCCAGTGACGCTGCCAGTAAAGTTCCCCTTGTTGCTGGCACAAGGAGTAGAAGGCATTGCCGTGGGACTGAACTCAAAGATAATGCCCCACAACTTCTGCGAGATATGTGACGCAGCAGTAGCATATCTACGAGGAGAAGAGTTCCAACTATACCCCGATTTCCCCACAGGAGGCTCCATAGACGTATCAAAATACAACGACGGACAGCGCGGAGGAAGCGTCAGAGTACGTGCAAAGATAGAGAAATTAGACCAGAAGACACTCGTAATAAGAGACATTCCATTCTCTAAAAACTCAGAGACGCTCATCGACAGCATTACAAAAGCCGTGGAGAAGGGCAAGATAAAGGTGCGCAAAGTAGAAGACCTTACAGCAGCAAATGTAGAGATTCTCGTGCATCTTGCACCCGGAGTGTCGTCAGACAAGACGCTGGATGCGCTCTATGCCTTCACTGATTGCGAGATAAGCATATCCCCAAACTGCTGCGTTATCAAGGATAAGAAGCCACAATTCCTGACTATCAGCGATGTGCTGCGTGCCAGTACAGACCAGACCATGCGCCTGTTAGGACGAGAATTGGATATACGTAGGGCTGAACTTCTTGAACAATTGTTCTTCTGTTCACTGGAAAAAATCTTCATAGAGGAACGCATCTACAAGGACAAAAAGTATGAAAACGCCGACACTATGGACAAAGCGTGTGAGCATATAGACGAACGCCTCACACCGTTTTACCCCCAGTTGGTGCGGGAAGTGCGCAAGGAAGACATACTGAGGCTTATGGAGATAAAGATGAAGCGCATACTAAAATTCTCCAAAGACCAGGCAGACGAACTGATAGCAAGGATACAGGAGGAGATAAAACAGATAGAATACGACCTCAATCACCTTGTAGATATTACCTGCCAATGGTACGAACACCTCAGAAGCAAGTATGGAGCAGATCACCCAAGACTCACGGAAATACGCAGTTTTGATACCATTGAGGCAACGAAGGTGGTGGAAGCAAACGAGAAACTCTATATAGACAGGCAGGAAGGATTTATCGGTACAGGGCTGAAAAAGGCCGAATTCGTGTGCAACTGCTCTGACATTGACGATGTGATAATATTCTATCGTGACGGAAGATTCAAGGTTTTGCGCATAGCCGACAAGATAGACGTAGGTAAAAACGTGCTACACGTAGGGATATGGAAACGTAATGACCGCCGTACCACATACAATGCCGTCTATCGTGACGGCAAAGACGGAATCTATTACATCAAGCGTTTCAACGTAGATTCATGCACCCGTGACCGTGAATACGACCTCACCCAGGGTACAAAAGGTAGCCGTGTGCTCTATTTCACAGCCAACCCCAACGGTGAGGCAGAGGTTATCAAGGTGACGTTAGAACCCGGTCCGAAGGTAAAGAGGCTCTTTATGGAAAAGAATTTCGCTGACATTGCCGTCAAAGGACGTGCAGCACGAGGCAATATCCTTTCCAAATTACCAATACACAAGATAGGCTTGAAGAGCCACGGACACTCCACCCTCGGAGGAAGAGAAGTATGGTGGGACGCTGACGTTAACCGCCTTAACCATGATTCACACGGTGTGTCACTCGGAAAGTTCCATGATGACGACAGCATACTTGTCGTACTTGACAATGGAGACTTCTATATCACCACGCCAGATCCAAACAATCACTTTGAGCAGAACATACTCCGCATAGAGAAATGGGACGAACACAAGCCCTGGACAGCTGTTCTTCTCGATGCAGACAATAACGGTTTCGGCTACATAAAACGCTTTGAGATGGAGGCGATAAAGAATCATCGCACCTTCCTCGGCGAGAATCCGAAGAGTCGTCTGCTGCTACTAACAGACCAATACTATCCCCGCATACTCGTAACCTTTGGCGGAAACGATGCCTTCCGTGAGCCAATGGAGATAGATGCAGAGCAATTCATAGCAGTGAAAGGCTTTAAGGCAAAAGGAAAGCGCATCAGCACGTTCCAGATAGAACGAGTGGAAGAACTGGAACCACTACGCTTTCAGTCCCCCTCAGAAGGCGAAGGAAACAGTGACAATGACCCGCAAGAGCAGGAAGAAGAAAACCTTGACCCCGATGCCGGCAAGAGCGAGCAGGAGATAAGGGACGAACTGACGGGACAGTTGAGGCTGTTCTAAGGGTAGAGGTTGGAGGTTTTTGGTTTTAGGTTGTGGGTTTGGGGTTGTAGGTTGGAGGTTTTTGGTTTTAGGTTGAGGGGGCGTGAGCCGTCAAACAGCTAACCAACCAAGCCGTCAAACCGTTGAACAACCAAGGCGATAAGCCGTTAAGCAATCAGTCCATTAAACGACTAAACAATGAAAAAGACAATAACAGCAGTTGCGTTGTCACTCTCCCTGCACACTGGTGCGCAGGAAGTGGCAACGCAACTTGCTTTTGGCAGTGCCGATTATCTTGACACTTACCTCTCGCCAGAGAAGTACCGGGGCTTTGAAGTGCGCTTCATCTCAGAGGTGTTGCGTGACAGTCGCAAACGCCCTGTCACATATTCGCTGACGCATGAGGGCACGTTCGCCACCACCCACAACAGGGCGCAGACGGCAAACGAGTTGAGCGGCTCATACGATTTCACGTACAGCATGATGTACAAGACACACCTTGCCGGCGGAAAACTGCGCCTGCTCATCGGCGGAATGGCTGACTATAGCCTCGGATTCACATACAATACCCGCAACTCCGGCAACAATCCGGCGCAGGGGTATATGTCACTCGGCATTGGCCCGCACCTTATGCTGCGCTACGTGCTGCCGCTTTGGGGCAAGACTTTCCCCATAACGTGGGAGGCGAGGATGCCGTTCGTAGGTGTGATGTTCTCTCCTAACTACGGACAGTCATACTATGAGATATTCAATCAGGGCA
>CALYTD010000058.1 GCA_945486445.1 uncultured Prevotellaceae bacterium | reverse complement strand
CAGAACACTGGGAACCATGCTGATGGGTACAGAAGCATACGACCAGATACGTAACACAGACGGAAACCTCGCCATTCTGCTGTCACCAAACAAAGAAACAGAAGAAAACAGCAGCGTGTTCACAGCACGAATACACAACCTGCCCAATGAAAAAAACGACAAAGGAGAACGACTTGTAGTAGCAGTGAACATGGAAGCGCTGAACGGAACAATAGCACAGACAATAACACCACTACTCGGTAAAGTAAAGAGAATCATCTACAACTTGAACGCGGAGCAATGAACAAAATAACATTTGACAACGTAACGCCACACGTATTCCACGACATGGAACACATAGAATCAGACATTTGGCGGACAAGGGCAACATTCGAGCGCGGCAAACACTACCTTGTAGAAGCAGAATCAGGAAAAGGCAAAAGCACGTTCTGCAGTTACATACTCGGTTATAGAAACGACTACACAGGCAAAGTGCTATTTGACGACGAGGACACCCGTGACTATTCCGCCAACAAATGGACAGCAATAAGACAAAAAAATGTCAGCCACCTGTTTCAAGAACTAAGGCTCTTCCCAGAACTGACAGCAATGGAAAATGTGCTGATAAAGAACCAACTGACAGGGCACACCGACACGAAAACAATACTATCATGGTTTGAACGCCTCGGAATAGAGGATAAGATAAATCAGAAAACAGGCATGATGTCTTTTGGACAACAACAGCGTGTGGCATTAATGCGAGCCTTGGCGCAACCGTTTGACGTGCTAATGGCAGACGAACCAACAAGTCATCTCGATGACCGTAACTCCGCAATAATGGCGGAAATAATGATGGAAGAGGCAAAAAAACAAGATGCCTGCGTGATAATAACCAGCATCGGCAAGCATGTTAGCCTTGACTACGACAAGGTTTATAAACTATAAGACTATGAAACTCCTTTGGAAACTACTCCGCCAGCATATCAGTATAGGACAGTTCAGCGGCTTTATCTTCGCCAATCTATTTGGAATGATAATAGTATTAGCCGGTTTCCAGTTCTATAACGACGTCCTTCCTGTCTTCACATCAGAGGACTCGTTTATGAAAGCAGACTACCTGATGGTGTCAAAGCGTATTGGTGCCACGGCAACCATTTCCGGACAATCAAGTACTTTCTCATCAAACGACATAGAAAATCTTAAAGAACAAACGTTTATTAAGAAGATAGGACAATTCAATTCAACGAATTATAAGGTTGACGCACGCATGGAAATAGGTGGTCAACAGATACTGAACACAGAACTATTCTTCGAGAGTGTACCTGACGATTTCGTAGATATTAACCTGCGGGACTGGCACTATACACCTGGCGAAAAGACCATACCGATAATCCTTCCGCGCACATACATCAACATGTATAACTTCGGTTTCGCGCAGACTCACTCCCTACCACAGATTTCCGAAGGGCTGATGGGAATGATAAAACTGCACATAACAGCAAGGGGTAACGGCAAACAAGAGGAGTTTCAAGGCAGAATCGTGGCGTTTTCCAGTTCTATATCAACTATTCTTGTGCCGCAATCCTTCATGGAATGGAGTAACAATGAGTTTGCACCTGACGATGAAATAAAGCCTACACGGCTACTGATAGAGGTGACAAACCCTGCCGATGAGGCTGTAACCAACTATCTGGATGAGCAAGGACTGGACATAGAGAGCGACAGACTTAACGCAGAAAAGACCACTTACTTCCTACGAATGGTAGTAAGTCTTGTTATGATTATTGGCCTTATCATTAGTATTTTGAGTTTCTATATCCTAATGCTCAGCATCTATCTGCTGGTACAAAAGAACACAAAGAAGTTACAGAACCTCATTCTTATAGGCTACTCCACAAACAAAGTTGCCATGCCTTACCAGATGCTTACTGCTGGATTGAACACGATAGTACTTGCAATATCCATCGTAGTTGTTGCCCTTCTCAGAGGATACTATATGGAAATAGTGCAGAATCTGTTTCCAGAAATAGACAGAGGAACCATGCTTCACTCCATATCACTTGGCATAATACTACTGCTTACCGTCACGATTATCAACGTGACAGCCATCAAAAACAAGATAAGACACTTATAAACGACCTCCCATGACAAGTCTCGAACTCCTTTCTCCGGCACGAAATCTGGAATGTGGCATTAGTGCCATAGACCACGGAGCGGACGCTGTGTATATCGGTGCCCATAAGTTTGGCGCACGGGCAGCCGCTGGAAACAGTATCGAGGACATCTCCTCGCTGTGCCGTTATGCCCATAAGTTCGGGGCAAAGGTATATGTTACTGTGAACACCATTATCTTTGACGACGAGATACATGATACAGTGACAATGGTAAAGCAACTGAAAGAGGCTGGCGCTGACGCTATATTGATACAGGACATGGGGCTATACGAAGAACTGAAACGCAGTGGTATCAATATAAATCTACACGCCTCCACACAGACTGACAACCGCACTGTGGAGAAGGTAAGATGGCTTTCCTCCCTGGGAATAAAGAGAACCGTGCTGGCAAGGGAACTAAGCATAGAGGAAATCGCTGAGATACACCGTGCAATACCTGACATGGAACTGGAAGTGTTCGTACACGGAGCACTGTGCGTAAGTTACAGCGGCCAATGTTACGCCTCCCAACTATGCTTTAACCGTTCAGCCAACAGAGGGGAATGTGCACAGTTTTGCCGCATGACCTTTGACCTATTAGACGCTGACGGCAATGAGGTAGAGCACGCACGACACCTGCTCTCGCTCCGTGACATGGCACAACTTGACAATATTGAGAGCCTTGCAAAGGCTGGAGCGGTATCATTTAAGATAGAGGGAAGACTGAAAGACACGGATTATGTGAAGAACATCACCGCAGCATACAGCGAACGTCTCAACGAGATATGCCGCAGGAACCCACAACACTATCGTCGCGCCTCAATGGGGAAGGGCTCTTACACCTTCACTCCCGACATAAACAAAACCTTTAACCGTGGCTTTACCACCTATTTCGCTAACGGAAGACAGCAGCAACTCGCTTCCTTTGACACGCCAAAAGCATTAGGAGAGGCAGTGGGAACAGTCAAGGAAATACGCAGAAACTCTTTTAATGTCTCTTCCACTGCCTCTTTTTGCAACGGCGACGGCCTGTGTTTCTTTGACAACGACAGACAACTCATAGGCTTCCGTGTAAACAAGGCAGAAGGCAACAGGCTATACCCGCTCACCATGCCCAAAGGGTTAAGGCCAGGAACAGCACTTTACCGTAACCACGACCAGGCCTTTGAAGCCCTGATTTCCAAGCCTTCCTCTACGCGCAAGGTAAGCATTGACATGACGCTACACATAAAAAGCAACAGCCTTACGCTGACAGTGACAGACGAACACGGCCACGTCAGCACTGCCACCATGTCCTACACCCCTCAGACAGCCATAAAACCTCAAGAGGAAAACATAAAAAGGCAACTCTCAAAACTTGGCACAACGATATTCTCTGCACGTGACATCACGATAGAAAGTGACGTCAACCAGCCGTTCATACCCAACAGTCTGCTGGCAGAACTGAGAAGAATGGCCGTAGAAACAGATACAGAACAGACAGAAAACAACGCTTCCAATATCACAAGGGCCCAAGAAAGCGGAGCCATACCATCCCGATACGAAAAGCCATACCTATACAACGCTTCCAACAAAGCGGCTCAAACATTCTATAATAATATAGGTATAGAGGCAACATCCGTAGAGACACACAACGCTAACGCGCCTTCAACGGAGGCACAAACAATAATAATGCAGTGCCGATACTGCATAAAGGCAGAATTGGGTTACTGCACCCGACACGGCAGGAAAGCCCCATGGAAAGAGCCACTGACACTGCGTCTCTCTCCTAACGGCAGGGTTTTCACCATACTGTTCGACTGCAAAAAATGCGAAATGAGGATAAAGACATGAGAAAACTGCTTCACATACTGGTGACGATGATTACGGCAAGTATCATCACATCATGCTACAACAGCAACAAAACTGACGACAACATCGCTACCGAGGACAGCGTTGCCGTTGGTGACACCATGTCATTCTACAACACCCACCACTACGGCATAGGGTATAACTTCATTGTTCACAGTGACTCCATACAACTTATAGAGCAACAACCAGAAGAACACATATCGCTACTTGTCACTGACACCATACACGTCAGCCACAACGCCCACATTGCTGTGACAGATATACGCATACTGCCACAAGACAGTATCGACTCGGTTTGGGTACAAATAATATCCGAAACAGGGCAGATGGGGTGGACACACGAGACAGAACTGCTGCCAAACGTTGTCCCCACCGACCCCATTTCGCAGTTCATTATGATGTTCAGCGACACACACGTGCTACTGGCCCTCATCATAGCCTGCCTCATTACCGCGGCATATATAATCCGTCTGGTACAACGTCGGCAGGCACCATTAGTGCATTTCCGCGACATACCAAGTTTCTACCCTACCCTGCTATGCATCACCGTGGCGGCATCAGCAACCTTCTACGCATCATTGCAGATGTTCGGAGCAGACATCTGGCAGCACTTCTACTACCATCCCTCCCTCAATCCCTTTGTCATGCCACCCATACTAAGCATCTTCATATCAAGTGTTTGGGCAATGCTGATAATAGGTATAGCCGCCATTGAGGACACCCGCCATCACCTTAACTTCGAGGATGCTGTGCTTTACCTCTCCGGTCTGATAGGCTTCTGTGCGGTAATATACATCATCTTCTCCATAAGCACACTATATTACATAGGCTATCCCCTGCTGATAGCCTACTGCTGGTATGCCGTAACGCACTACATGAGGCATTTCAGCCAACGTTACGTCTGCGGAAACTGCGGCAAAAGAATAAAACGAAAAGGCACTTGTCCGCATTGCGGAGCAATAAATGAATGAGCCTTATGGGTTGGAGGGTTGAAGGTGGAGGGTTGAAGGTGGAAGGTAGAAGGTGGAAGGTTGGAGGTCTTAGGTCTTAGGTCTTTCGGATTGTACTGTTGGCGAAGTGACCTACAACCTACCACCAAACAACCAAACCGCTCGGCACGAAGTGACGCTTGCCAAAGGCAAGAACCAAACAACCAAACAACCAAACAACCAAACAACCAAACAACCAAACCACCAATGACCAAGTTACTATCATATCTCACACTACCACTGTTACTACTCACAGCCTTCGCCTGTTCCTCAGAAGACACAGAACAAGACAAAGAGCCAACAGAAATAGACTATGCCACAACACCCGGACGCAGGACCATCATCGCATATATCACAGGCGACAACAACCTTAGCGACTCACTGTCAGCAGACATAACAGAGATGATAGCCGGCTCGCAGTCCATACAAGCCGACTGCCGCGTCATAGTCTTCGCTGACCTCAACAGCAAAAACCCATACATAGCGCACATACGCGACGGGAAGATGACGAAGGTAAAGGAATATCCCCATGACTTCTACACCACATCACCCGATAGTATGCTGAGCATCTACCAGTGGATAATAGACCACTACCCGTCAAGCGAATACGCCACCGTCATAGAAGGACACGGCAGCGGCCCCTTGATAAACAAGGACACAATCCCCACAGACCTCGTGACCATGCACGCATACGGCACTGACGGAGCAGGAGAAGTGTCCGCCACCTCAACCAGCAAGTGGATAAACATACCATCAATGGCCACAGTATTCAGCAAACTGAAAGACCACGAAGGACGCAAACTCAACTTCGCATACATCTTCTTCGACTGCTGTTGCTTCCAGTCCGTAGAGGTAGCATACGAGTTGCGACACTCCACGGAATACATCATAGCCCCCGTATCAGAAACACCCGGCGAGGGAGCAAACTACAAAACAATGCTACCCGTACTATGCGAAGAAAAAGAACACGTGGCAAACTCCATCGTCAACACCTACGCCACGCAGAGCAGGCTCTGCATATCAGCCATCAAGACCGACGGGCTGGAAGCCCTGTGCCAGGCCACACGCAGCGCACTGGAAACCCTGAAAAAACAAAAACCATCACCACTGACACTTGAAAGGCAAAACGTGATACACTACTTCAAGGCGAAACTCGTGCCCGTACTACACGACATGCAACACCTGATGAAGAAAAACCTCAGCGAAGAAGAGTACACCAGATGGCTGCCATACCTGAAAAACATAACCGTAAACAAACACTTCCCCACCATAAACACCAACAACAGTGACCTATGGATGACAGGAATAGGGATAAACTTCTACCAGTTCAGGGACTACCTGACAGAAGAGAACTACGGAGGAATAAGCATGATAGCACCAAGCGACGACTACACAGCAGAAAACAGCGACATAAACACAACCATGATGCAACTCGAATGGTGCAACGCCGTAGGCTGGCGCGACCTCGGTTGGTAACAACAAACAAGCCAAGACAACAACAACCACAACACAACAAAAAACAAATCAGCACCTAATCACAACACAATCAGCACCTAATCACAACACAATCAGGAGCAGATTACAACACAAAAAACAACCAAACAACCAACAACCAGATATGAAGAAAAAAACAAAGCAGAAAGTACCCACACGAGAAGAAGTGTGGAACACCAGATGTGACGAAGTATGGCAGTTCATAAAAAAGAACCACCGAGGACCATCACGACACCACCCAGAAGAACACCAGTTACTCAACTGGATGAAATTCAACCGTAAAACACTCAACAAAGACAAAATGCCAGAAAACAGAAAAATAAAATTCCAGAAACTAACAGAATACCTACACACATACCATTCCATCAACCAATACATATAAACCCCAGTCAAACATTAAACAACAAACAAACAAACTCACCCTGTTACCATGACTTTTCTGCCCCACTATGCCCCTCTATACACCATCCTGCACCCCACATCATCACTACATAGCCC
>CALYTD010000057.1 GCA_945486445.1 uncultured Prevotellaceae bacterium | reverse complement strand
GCAGACGAGACACTGACGGCCAACTTCAAAAAGGTGAACACTTATGCGCTCGACATAAAGGTAGAAGGTGGCGCTAACGACTACATGGTGACCCTTTCACCCGCTCCTACGGTCGTTAACGGAAAGAATATGTATGAGGAAGGCACGAAGGTTGTTATCTCCGCCGCCTCAAACAAGATACTTACCTTCACCAACTGGGACAATGGCGAGACGGCAGCGGAGATGCCTGTCACCATGAATGAGGACAAGGCGTTCACCGCTTCATACTCCGCAATAGACTATATCGTAGGCTGGGACTTCATAAGGTCAGGCGGCGCAGGCCGCGCGGCAGACTTCTATGCAGCAGATAATGACGCCGTGAACCTCGTGCTCCGCAACGAGGCAGGAGATGAATCAGGCTGGCTTGACAAGAGCCAGCAGGGCGCAGGCGGCTACGAAGGCCGTCCGGCGGCAGTGAACTGGCGCACCGGTTCCGCGAACGGTGACGTGGGTCACTGGTACTGGCAGACCATGATTAACGCGTCAGCGTTCACCGACATCAAGGTAATCACGTCCATGGTGTATAACTACAACGCATATACCACACAACTCGTGGAATACTCTCTCGACGGAGAGACATGGGAGACAGTGGGCAAGGTGAACCTTGAAGGCGCGAAGAACTGGGCTGATGCCACGTTCTCATTGCCCGCAGCAGCCAACAATCAGGCAAGGGTATATCTCCGCTGGATAAGCGACAAGACTTCAACTGTTGCCGGAGCGGCTTCTGCTAACGACGGTATCGCCCTCGGCGCAACGTTCATCACCGGCGCTGCGAAGCTCATTGACGACGGCACAGCACCGATACTCGTAAGTTCCGTGCCTGAGAACAACGCCACAGGCGCATCTGCCAACGGCAAGATTGTGCTGACATTCGACGAGAAGGTGATGCTGACTGAGAATGCCAAGGCAACCATCGGCAACGAGGTACTCACCCCGGCAGTGAGCGGCAAGACCGTAATCTGCGAGTACAAGGGACTGTCTTACTCTTCTGAGGCGCAGTTCGTGCTCTACGGAGGCTCTGTTTCTGACCTTACAGGAAACACCCTGGCCGAGGACATCACCATCAACTTCCAGACCAAGGTGAAGCCGGCAGTGGAGAAAGCACTGTATGATTTCGTGGTAGGCACAGACGGCACACTGTCTGAAGCCATCGCGGCAGCCAACGCCAAGGGCTCCAATAACACCGCACGTTACCGCATCCTCATCCCGGCGGGCAACTATGTATTGCCGGCAGGTGAGGCGGAAAAGACCAACACGATACAGATTTCTGACACCGAAAGCGTCACAAAGACATTCAAGGACCCGACAACCTACATCACCGCAAGCAACATCTCGTTCATCGGCACAGGCTACTCTGAGACAACAATAACCAACACTTGCCCGACAGAGACAGTCAACGGCAAGTACGGCGAGGCAAACATTTCGGAGGGTATCGGCATGGGTGACGTGCTCAGCAACACCGGAACACAAAACTACTTCCAGGGATTGACAGTCAAAACGTCAATGGGCGACGCGCGCGGACGTGACATCGCACTCAACGACAAGGGTAACAAGACCGTCTTCAAGGATGCTTGCCTGTGGGGCTATCAGGATACCTACGTCTCAAATAACAACAACGGCAAGTTCTATTTCGAGGGAGGCGTGCTGCGCGGACGCACCGACTACCTCTGCGGTAAGGGTGACGTATATTATAATGGCGTTACACTGCAGCAGTGCGGTACCGGCGGTTACCTCGCTGTACCGGCACAGGCAAAGAAGTACGGCTATGTATTCAACAACTGCTACATCAAGAAGGAGACCTCAGACGTGACCTTCTGGCTCGGCCGCCCATGGGGCAACGGCACGCCGACAGCAAGTTTCATCAACACCAAGATGGACGCGGCACCTCTCGGCAACGGCTGGGCTGACATGAGCGGAGGCTGGCCCGCACGCTTCGCGGAGTACAATTCATACCTCACCAGTGGCACAAGCCTCGACCTTTCAGGCCGCCGCACCTCTTGGGCTGGCAAGGACGGCAACGACCATCCTAACGATCCTATTCTGACACTTGACGACGTTAAGGCGATGAGCCTTGCCAACGTGATGGGGCAGGACGATGATTGGGATCCGACAGCACTTACCGAACAGGCTTCCGCTCCTGCCAACGTGAAGATTGATGCCGACACAAAGACCATGACATGGGACGACAGCAACTACGTTCTTTGCTGGGTTGTGTTCAAGGATGGACAGTATGTCACCGCCACAACAACCAACTCTTACGAGGTTGACGACGCTTCCGCCACATGGACAGTGCGTGCAGCCAACGAGATGGGTGGCCTCGGTGAGGCTACGACAGCAACCATCGCCACAGGCGTAAGCGAGGTGAAGGCTACGGAGACAGTCGCTGACGAGACTCTCTACAACCTCGCCGGACAGCGCGTAGGCAAGTCTTACAAAGGCACAGTGGTAAAGAACAACGTGAAGTACATAAAGTAATTTCACCATAACGCCCACCGTGCCCACGCACGGAAGAGGACAGAATAAGAACTGCGGGACATTCCCTTAAAACGGGAGATGCCCCGCAGTTGCTGTTTTACAAATACCAAAGTCTAAGGGCAAGAATGGTGATTACGACTTGCTTTGAGAGTTAATATAGGTTAAACACTTGCTTTCGCTCTCTTTTTGTTGTAACTTTGTAGCGTAATTGCATGATTATACACTTTTAACAAGGCTTCCAGAAGAAGGAAAGCCGTGGTTAAACATAACTATATGTCAACAAAAAAGAAACGTAAACAGGGTGGCGGAGGACGCGGATTGCAGGTGGTGACACTGTGCATCAGCACCTCGTTGGTGTTGATACTGTTGGGATTGGTGGTGTTCACCGGTCTTGCTGCCCGCAATTTGTCAGCATACGTAAAGGAGAACCTTACCGTGACGGTGATGCTCGGCGACAATGTCTCCAACCGCGAGGCAGCGGTGTTGTGTAACAAGATGCGTAAGAAGCATTACGTCACCAGTCTTACATATATATCACGTGAGCAGGCATTGAAGGAGCAGTCTAAGGCTTTGGGCACGGATCCATCGGAGTTTCTTGGCATGAACCCCTTTGTGCCATCGGCGGAGTTGCATCTTAAGGCTGACTGTGCTAATGCCGATTCCATGGCGTGGATAACGAAGGACCTGCGGAAGTACAAACAGGTAGAGGAGGTGAGTTATCAAAAGGACCTGATGGATAGCGTGAACAAGAACCTTAGCAGGGTGACGCTGGTGATGCTTGTGCTGGCTGCTCTGCTGACGTTCATATCCTTCTCGCTTATCAACAACATGGTGCGTTTGGGGGTATATGCACGTCGCATCACGATAAATACCATGAAACTGGTGGGTGCGTCATGGTCGTTTATACGCCGACCGTTCATCAAGATGGCGGTGGTGGAGGGCTTGATAGCCTCGTTCGTGGCTGACGCTGTGCTGGCGGGGATAGGCTATGCACTGTACGACTTTGAACCAGACATTACGGAGGTGGTGACATGGGAGGTGGTAGCCATAACGGGAGTGTCGGTACTACTGTTTGGAATAATGATATCCACCGTGTGTGTATTCCTGTCTGTGAACCGCTATCTGCGTATGCCTACGCGGAGGTTATATCGCGCATAATATATATAATAATAAGGTGTAAACGCAAGACAACTGTTGTAGTGGGACTTCTGGGAGAGTTCACAGATGGTAAGACATTGCAGCACCGCAGCCAAGGAGAAAAAGAAAAGACATAATATAAACTATATGGACAACAAAGACTTTGCATTTGGCAAGACCAACTTCGTGCTGATAGGCGTGAGTATGGTTATTGTCGTCATTGGCTTCCTGCTTATGACAGGGGCGAGTTCAAGCCGTGAGGCGTTTGACAGCGAGATATTTTCTGCACTGAGAATCAAGGTGGCACCAGTCATCTGTCTCGTTGGATTCGTCTCTATTATCGCAGGTATAATGTATAAGCCCAAGAAGAAATGAATTCAGTAGAGGCATTAGTGTTGGGCCTGTTGCAGGGACTTACAGAGTATCTGCCAGTCAGCAGTAGCGGACATCTCGCCATAGGGTCACACCTCTTCGGCATAAACGGTGAAGAAAACCTTGCCTTCACGGTGGCGGTACACGTGGCAACGGTGCTGAGCACGTTCGTGATACTATGGAGTGAGATAGCGTGGATATTAAAAGGACTGTTCAAATTTGAACTGAACGACGAGACAAGATATACTCTCAATATCATCGTTTCCATGATTCCCGTTGGAATAGTTGGCGTGTTTTTCAAGGATACAGTGGAGGATATCTTCGGGTCGGGCCTGTTGATAGTCGGCATTATGCTGCTGGTGACGGCTGCACTGCTGGCATTCTCCTATTACGCCAAGCCCAGGCAGAAGGAGCAGATAGGCCTAAGGGACGCATTTATAATAGGTATGGCGCAGGCTTTGGCTGTGTTGCCGGGCTTGAGTCGTTCTGGTTCTACCATTGCCACGGGTCTTCTGCTTGGTAACAAGAAGGAGAGACTGGCGCAGTTCTCATTCCTTATGGTTATTCCACCAATCCTTGGTGAGGCCCTTCTCGATGTGATTAAGGCAGCGAAGGGCGAGGAAGCCTTTGGCGGTATAGACACATTGCCGCTTGTGGTGGGATTCATCGCTGCGTTTGTCAGTGGTTGTCTGGCCTGCAAGTGGATGATAAACATAGTGAAAAAAGGCAAGTTGATCTACTTCGGCATATATTGTGCAGTGGTGGGTGTCGTAACAATAATATGTAATTTCTGCTAAATCACATGGATTTCCAGCAAGGAGAGATACTGCATATCAACAAACCCTATGGGATGTCAAGTTTTGGTGCGCTGGCCTTTGTACGCACCCGCATATCCAAGGCGGCGGGTGTTAAGCGCGTAAAGACAGGTCATGCCGGTACGCTTGACCCCTTGGCAACGGGGGTGTTGATACTGTGTACAGGCAAATGTACCAAGGAAATACCTAACCTGCAATACCATTCAAAGGAATATACCGCCATGTTGCAGTTCGGGGCAACAACCGCCAGTTATGACAAGGAGCACACCGTGAACCATACTTATCCCACGGCGCACATAACGGAGAGCCTCATACGCGAGACCCTAAAACGCTTTGAGGGAGACATAATGCAGGTGCCACCTACGTATAGCGCGGTAAAGGTTAACGGAAAGAGGTCATACGAACTGCGGAGGAAGGATAAGGAGGTGATGCTGCAAGCCAAGCCTATCCACGTGGAGGAGATAGAACTGCTGTCATTTGACAAGGAGAAGATGCAGGCATTCATACGTGTGGAATGTGGCAAGGGTACGTATATACGCTCTCTCTGCCGTGATATAGGTAGGGCGTTGGGCACTGGTGCATATCTAACCTCCCTCTGTCGCACACGTCTTGGCGATGTGAGGATAGAGGACTGCATAACCCTTGACGACTTCCCTGCATGGCTAGAACAAAACTATAAGAGGGAGAAAAGATAATAACAAATAATACAATTAGAAGCAAGATATATGAAATTATCACAGTTTGACTTTAATCTGCCAGCCTCACAGGTGGCTCTATATCCACACAATATAGAGCATACGGTGACAAATGACAAGGGAGAGAAGACAAAATTCTCGGTAAAACGCCCTGACGAGTGTCGCATGGTGGTGGTTCATAAGAAGTCACAGACGATAGAGTTTTATAAGACAGACGAGAAAGGGAAGCCCCTTAAAGGCAAGCAATTTCTTACGCTGCTGGATATATTTAAGTATTTTGACGAGCATGACACTTTCATATTCAATAATACCAAGGTGTTTCCCGCACGTCTATATGGCACAAAAGAGAAGACAGACGCAAAGATAGAGGTGTTCCTCCTGCGTGAGTTGAACCAGGAAATGCGCCTGTGGGATGTTCTTGTAGAGCCAGCCCGTAAGATAAGAATAGGTAACAAACTGTTCTTTGACGATAGTGGTTCGCTGGTGGCAGAGGTCATAGACAATACTACATCACGTGGCCGCACGCTGCGTTTCCTATATGATTGCCCGCATGAGGACTTCAAACGTGACCTTTTCGCCATAGGTCAGGCACCATTACCACGATATATCATAGACCACAAAGGCAAGAACGGGAAACTGGACAGACCAGTGACAGAAGAGGACTTTGAGGACTTTCAGTGCGTGTTTGCAGAGCATGAAGGGGCGGTAACAGCACCTTCAACAGGCCTGCACTTCACAAGACAGATGATGAAAAGGCTGGAGATTCATGGTATAAACACCGCATTCATTACAATACACTCTGGTCTTGGTAACTTCACTCCTATCGAGGTGGAGGACCTCTCGAAGCATAAGATGGACTCGGAGGAGATGCATATAAACAAGGAAACGTGTGACCTTGTGAACAATACGAAGAAGTCTGGACACAGGGTGTGTGCAGTTGGAGCAAGTGTGTTGAAGGCTACGGAGAGTAGTGTGGGCACAGATGGCTTCCTGAAAGAGGCTGCGGGGTGGACAAACAAGTTCATCTTCCCGCCTTACGACTTCGGACTGGCAGACTGTCTATTGGTAAATCTCTACCATCCTATGTCCACCATGCTGATGTCAACATGCGCATTCGGTGGTTTTGAGGTTGTTATGGAGGCTTACAGGCAGGCTGCTAAGAACGGATATATGTTCGGATGCTTCGGTGATGTGATGCTGATAATGAACGACTAAGCATGCGAATGGAGCACGTTGCGTATCTTGCCTTAGGCACAAACCTTGGTGATAAGGAGAGAAACATAACTGAGGCATACCAAAGGATAGAGGAAAAAGTGGGGCGGATAGAACGTAAATCATCTTTTTACCATTCCAAACCGTGGGGCTTTACATCGCAGAATGACTTTGTGAACACGGTAATATGTTGCAGCACAAACCTCACTCCGCGACAGTTATTGGAGGCAACGCAGAGCATAGAGCGTGACAT
>CALYTD010000056.1 GCA_945486445.1 uncultured Prevotellaceae bacterium | reverse complement strand
CTATATTCCGCGTGTCAAGGTTTCCTTCTGCCACGCCCTCGAAGAGATCAACAATATCTGATTTCAGCCTCAGCATTACGCTTTCCGTCTCAGGGTCGCCCATGCGGCAGTTGTATTCTATGACCATCGGCTCGCCCTTCACGTTGATAAGACCGAAGAAGATGAAGCCCTTGTAGCAGATACCCTCTGCTGCCAGTCCCTCGACAGTGGGACGTATGATGCGCTCCTCCACCTTGTTCATCCACTCCTCCGTAGCAAACGGCACTGGTGTCACGCTGCCCATGCCGCCCGTGTTGAGGCCCGTGTCACCCTCACCAATGCGCTTGTAGTCCTTTGCCTCAGGCAGAATCTTGTAGTTCTTGCCGTCTGTCAGCACAAATACAGAGCACTCGATGCCACTGAGGAACTCCTCAATGACCACACGTGAGGACGCATTGCCGAACATACCGCCAAGCATCTCCTTCAGTTCCCGCTTCGCCTCGTCCAGCGTGTCGAGTATGAGTACACCCTTACCGGCGCACAGTCCATCTGCTTTCAGCACGTATGGAGGCTGCAAGGTGTCAAGGAACGCGAGCCCTTCGGCAAGGTGTTCTCCGGCAAAAGGCTCGTATGCAGCAGTAGGAGTGTTGTGCCTCTTCATGGAAGCCTTTGCAAAATCCTTTGAGCCTTCAAGCACAGCACCCGCCTTTGAAGGACCTATCACAGGGACGCTTGCCGTGCGAGGGTCGTTCAAAAGGTCATCATATATACCCTTAACGAGCGGGTCTTCCGGACCTACCACTACCATATCGACATGCTGTTCCACAACAAACGCCTTGATGGCAGCAAAGTCATCCGCCTTGATAGGCACGTTTTCACCCTTACCACCAACGCCGTTTGTACCGGCATTACCTGGTGCTATGTAAAGTTTTTCACACTTTTCACTCTGCGCAATCTTCCATGCCAAGGCGTGTTCACGGCCGCCTGAACCTAAAAGTAATATGTTCATATCTCTTTGTTTTTGTTATTTCGTTGTTATATCATTATCTTATCATCGTGTGATACCACTACCCTCACCGTATGAAGAACACCCGTCTCACCTCAAGAACTGCCTGAAATAATGCGTAATACGTTCGTGCAGATACACCGAGAGATGCCCTTTCATGTTGTGACCCTCACCGGGATAGACGTAGAAGTCAGGGTAAGTGCCTGCCTCATTGCATGCATTGATGAACTGCAAGACGTGCTGCGGCACGACAACAGGGTCATTCAAGCCCGTAATCAGCAGCAACTTGCCCTTCAAGTCCTTAGCCCTTGCAAGCAAAGAGGTCTTCGCGTAGCCGTCAGGATTATCCTCTGGCGTGCCCATATACCGCTCTCCGTACATCACTTCATACCACTTCCAGTCAATGACAGGCCCTCCTGCCACTCCAACCTTGAACACATCAGGATAGTTTGTCATAAGACTGACGGTCATAAAGCCGCCATAACTCCAGCCATGAACACCAAGTCGCTCCGCATCTACGTATGGAAGGGAGCGCAGATAGTCCACTCCGCGCATCTGATCACGCATCTCCTCCTGTCCAAGATGGCGGTAAGTGACCTGTTCAAAAGCCTTTCCCCTGTTCTCAGAGCCCCTTCCATCGAGCACAAAGACTATGTAACCGTTCTGCGCCATGTATGTCTCCCAACTGCGGGAAGCCCAATGCCATGATGCTTCTACCATGTGAGCGTGGGGGCCGCCGTACACATACACCACGGTAGGATAACTCTTTTCCCGGTCGAAGTCAGGCGGAAGAACCATTCGCCAATGCAACATTGTGGTGTCATCTGCCGCCGTCAGCGTGCCCGTGAGGTACTGCGGAACAGCATATCCGGCCCATGGGTCAGGGCTTTCAAATAGTTTTTTCTGCGCCACACCGCCTTTCTTCTGTAACGAAGAGGGCACCTCTGTCAGGCAATAAGCCCTCGGCAACTCCGGTTCTGACCATCTGTCAACGAGGAATCTGCCGTCTTCTGACAACTGAACGTCATGTACTCCCTTGCCGTTGTCAAGTGTTTGCATTGCTCCCGTAACAAGATTGACGGCATATATGTTGCGTTGCAGGTGGTTATCTCTATTTGCCAGTATTATGATACTGTTCGTTTCCTTGCAGAATCCCAGCACATCGAGCACTACCCAAGCACCTCTTGTCAGTTGTCGCAGGCATTTTCCTGCCTCTGCTTCATACAGATACAGATGCCAATAACCGTCCTTTTGGCTCCATGCCACGAACTTATTGCTGTCCCAGGGCACAAAGATTATGGGGTGTTGTGGTTCTACATATCTTGTGTCTTCTTCCTTTTCGATGGTACGAAGTTTATCACCCGTCACGGCATCATATTCATCTAACGTGGCGATTGTCTGCTGTCTGTTCACCTCATACAGGTAAATCCTGCTGCCATCGGGGCTCCACGCCACATTGGTGAAGTACCTGTCAGCGGGTTTTCCCACGTTAAGATACACGGTCTTTGCCGCTTTTATGTCATGTACCCCTATCGTTACCTCATGGCTTTTCATGCCCGCCATAGGGTATTTGTCAGGCTCACACACCGCTATCCGGTCGAAGGTGTTGACCTGCGGATAGTCTGTCACCATTGATTGGTCCATTCTATAGAAGGCTAAGCGGCCTCCATCGGGTGAGAAAAACGTGCCTTTCGTTATGCCAAACTCATCTCTATGCACGCTTCTTCCATATACTATGTCCGCTGATCCGTCCTCTGTCAGTTGGCGTTCCGTTCCGTCTTCCAGTCTTATCCATAGGTTATTGTCACGTGAGAAGGCGTCAACTCTGCTGTGTTTGTTCCACTCCAGCGAACCTTCACTGGCTTGACTCCATGCTATTTGTTTGCTTTTGAAGTCGTAAAGCACACGTTTTCCCGGGGCATCAAGGCGTGCGAGGCTCTTGTCTTTGTAGGGAAAGGTGGCGTTAAGCAGGTTAATGCCTATCATATCCGTTCCTCCCTCCTTCCTGTCGAACAGTTCATCGAGGGAGAAAAGGGGCGTCTCTGCACCGGATACCTTATTTATTATATGTATGTCAGCGACCTCTAAACGCAGCAGTTCGTCTCCCCACCATGTGTAATAACGTCTTTCTGGCGTCATTTCATAGTATCTTACGCCTCCTGCGTTAAGGTCTTCCAGCGTGAAAGTCTTGCGTTGTGCCATGATGGGCAATGCTGAAAGTAGTGTCAATAGCAGTATTTTAATCTTCGTCCCCACGGTTTCCGAAGAAGTTTTTTCTATTGTTTTGCCTCTCGCTTCTTGTCTCTCCTCTACGGAATGACTTGCTGTCTTTCCGGGACTGGCGTCCTTCTTTATCGCCGAATGACTTGCGTTCACGACTGAAAGCCTTGCGTTCACGGGCCGCGCGCTCATTTCTTTGCCTTTCCAAAGAGCGGAACTTGAATGACAGTATGTCCGCCTCTTCGTTGTCAACACGCTCCTTTTCTTTTTTCTCAAAGTCATGTTTCTGCCACGAACGGCGCTTTTCTGCCATCTGTCTTTTCTCTTCTTCGGTTTTCACCACGCCTCCTTCCTCACGGAAGTTCTTTAGTTTTCCGTCAAAGATGCTGTACTTTCTGTATTCACATTCCAGCGAACCGTTATACAATGGTATCTTGACACTCGGCTTAAGTCCTATTTGTTGGAAACATTCTTCGCGGTAAGAGAGTATCCATGCCTCCCCTTCCTTGAAGGCATGTTTAAGTCTTTCTCCTATCATCTTGTACGTTTCCAGCAGGTTTGGCGTGGATATTCTCTCGCCATACGGTGGATTCGTCACGATAATCGCCTTCTCCCCGTGTCCTTTGAAGTCCTTGAAGTCCTGCTGTTCTATGGTTATGTCCGCTGATAGTCCTGCTGCCTTGACATTGGCTTTGGACATATTAACCGCCAGATAGTCAATGTCGTATCCGTAGATGTGATGTTCAAATTCTCTTTCCAGGCTGTCATCGTTGTATATTTCATCAAAGAGTGCGGCGTCAAAGTCATGCCATTTCTCGAAGGCATATTTCTTTCTGAACACGCCGGGTGCTATGTTACGGGCTATAAGGGCGGCCTCTATGGCGAGGGTACCGCTTCCGCACATCGGGTCTATGAAGTCTGTTTCGCCTTTCCAGCCTGTCATCAGAATCATGCCCGCTGCGAGTACCTCGTTCAAGGGGGCCTCTACGGCTTCCTGCCTATACCCGCGACGGTGAAGGGAGTCACCGCTTGAGTCGAGTGAGACGGTTGCTTTGTCTTCGGATATGTGTATGTTCAACCTTATGTCTGCATCGGCCACAGAGATGTTAGGGCGCTTGCCTGTGCGCTCACGGAACTGATCTACTATGGCGTCCTTGACTTTATACGTCACGAAGCGCGAGTTACTGAACTCCTCGCTATACACTACTGAATCTACGGAGAAGGTTTTTCCATCGCCTATATATTTGCTCCAGTCTATTTCCTTGATATGGTCATACACCTGATCGGCTGACTTTGCCCGGAAGTGTTTTATTGGTTTCAGTATGCGTATCGCCGTTCTTAGGGCAAAGTTTGCACGGTACATCAGTGCTTTGTCGCCTGTGAAAGCCACCATGCGGCGACCTTTTTCAACGTTATTAGCACCAAGTTCCACCAGTTCCTGCGCCAATATATCTTCAAGACCCATGAAGGTCTTGGCTATCATCTCAAATTCCATCTGTTGTTTTTCTGCTGTATTGAATAGTTTTGTTTCTTACTTGACGGGGCGTCTTATATGCCATATCCGTTCTCGAAGCCCCTTGTCATCTTTACGTTCTTGTAGATTTTGGTATCAGGGGCTATATTGTCCGTCACCCAGCGATTGGCTCCTATCACCGAACGGTCACCGATGGTGATACGACCGAGTATCGTGGCGTTGCTGTACACTATGACGTCATTGCCCAGTATGGGGTGACGTGGGATGCCTTTGATAGGATTGCCGTCAGCGTCCAGTGGGAACGACAGTGCGCCGAGCGTCACTCCCTGATACAGTTTCACATTATTGCCAATGATACAGGTTGCTCCTATCACCACGCCCGTACCGTGGTCTATGGTGAAATGGTGCCCTATCTCTGCGGCGGGGTGTATGTCTATGCCCGTCTCCGAGTGTGCAAGTTCGCTTATCATGCGCGGTATCAGCGGCACACCAAGCAGGTGTAGTTCATGTGCGAGGCGATAGTTGGTCAGCGTTCGTATAACGGGATAGCAACTGATAATCTCCCCGAAACTCGTGGCAGCAGGGTCTCCGTTGTATGCTGCCTCAACGTCTGTGGCGAGAATTTCACGCATACGCGGCAGGCGTCGCACTATCTCACACGTTATCTCCTGCGACTTGGCACGAACGTCTGCCACTGAGAACTCCGCGTCCTTGTCCAGACAGAAGCACAACCCAGCCATCACCTGTTTTTTCAATAGGCGTGAAAAACGTTCAAGAGCAACGCCAATATGGTATTTTATGGTATCCTGAGTAACCTTTGACTGTCCGAAATAGCCAGGAAACAGTATTCCTCTGGCAAGCCCCATCATCTCATCAAGGGCAACATTTGAGGGCAACGGAACGTTGTCGTGCACCTGATGAAAAAGCCCTTCCAGGCTTTCTGGCGATGACAGTGCCTCAACAGCCGTATTGATTGTGTCTGATATGTTATTCATATTGATATTTGCAAATTCGGGACAAAGTTAACAAATAATGTTGGAATACCCAAATTTTTTCTCCTTAAACCCCCGACAGACATTAGTTTTTTGCTCCTTTCGTCTGTCTGTGTGCCTGATTATGCCATGCTTCATCTAAGGCATAGCCCGTCATGTAGAGGCAAAACCGTGCGCGATACGGTACACAGAAAGATGAAAAAAACCTCTAACACCACGGAGAAAATAACTCGCAAATGAAAGAAAAGCCAACCCATATCGACGGATTCAATACGGCAGGATAATCTGTTAACGTAACTTAAATGTAACATTGTTCTCCATATACGTCTTTAACACTATATAATTCACAAAACAGACACGCAACAACGGAACAGCGAAGAACAACCACCCGAATCACAATCAGCACCTTTTTACACCGTAATCAGCACCTTTTCACACTGTAATTAGCACCTTTTTAGAAGGCTTTTAACACCGCTTTTGCAACTCTCTGTAAATCACAGACATACCAAGCAGCATTTCTCATCGCCCGTTTCTGCATGGTTATAAAACCTGACAGGCACCAGAATGTTTCAAGATTAACACTTTTAACTTTATTAAACAATGATATTCCGCTTTCCTTTGTCGTTCTAAAATATTTTTAGTAACTTTGCAACCAATATATAAATCAATAAAAGATAAATGGACAACAGATATATGTTGCGCGGCGTAAGCGCAGCGAAAGAGGATGTGCACAACGCCATCAAGAACATAGACAAAGGCATTTACCCACAGGCCTTCTGCAAAATAATCCCCGACATACTGGGCAATGACCCAGAATACTGCAACATAATGCACGCTGACGGAGCAGGAACAAAGTCCAGTCTGGCATATATGTACTGGAAAGAGACTGGTGACCTAAGCGTGTGGAAGGGCATAGCACAGGACGCACTCATAATGAACACCGACGACCTGCTATGCGTTGGCGCAGTAGATAACATTCTTGTATCCAGCACCATAGGCCGAAACAAGATGCTCGTGCCAGGCGATGTCATCTCAGCCATTATCAACGGCACGGACGAGTTGCTCAGCGAGATGCGCGAAATGGGCATCGGCATATATGCAACAGGAGGAGAAACAGCAGACGTGGGCGACCTTTCACGCACCATAATCGTAGATTCCACAGTGACATGCCGCATGAAACGCAGTGACGTCATAGACAACGCCAACATTCGTCCGGGCGATGTCATAGTAGGACTGGCAAGTTACGGTCAGGCAACCTACGAAAAAGAATACAACGGCGGCATGGGCAGCAACGGACTGACATCAGCAAGACATGACGTATTCAGCAAATAC
>CALYTD010000055.1 GCA_945486445.1 uncultured Prevotellaceae bacterium | reverse complement strand
AGCGGACTAAGAGAAGGCGAGGAATATATAAAACAATATAATGTAAAAAATGAAAGCGGAGCAAACGAACGACCAGACATAATAGTAAAGGGCGCTGACGGCTCACGCATAATCGTTGACTCAAAAGTCTCACTCACAGCATATACAGACTATGTAGGCGCAGAGACCGATGAAGAACGCAACATCGCAGTAAAAGCAAACTATGACTCCATTTGGAAACATGTTTGCGAACTGGCAGACATGAAATACCATCAAGACGTGGAGAAAGCTATGCCGATAGTCCTCATGTTCGTTCCTAACGAAGGTAGTTACATCCTTGCAATGAACAAAGACCCGCAACTCGGCACAAAGGCATACAGAAAAGGCGTACTCATCATAAACCCCACTAACCTCATGGTGGTATTAAGGCTGATGTTCCTTACATGGCAGAACACAAGGCAAGAGAAGAACAACCGCGAGATACTCACGGCAGCAAGCAAAATCTACGAGAAATACACCACCTTCGCTGAAAGCTACATAACACTTGGCAACCAGATAAACACCGCACGCAACACATACGAAAAAGGAATGGGACAGTTGCGAGAAGGAAGAGGAAACCTCTCAAAACAACTTCAAGACCTATTAAAATATGGAGTTAACCCAGTAAAGCAAATGCCAGAAGAGGCAAAGCCACTGGAAATAAAGGAATAACGTCGCTACACTTGTGCGTGGCTCACTTAACTCTATACTAAGTAACACTTGCAAAAGGTAACAACCAACCAACTAAACAACCAAACAAAATGTCCTGCACACAAGAAAACTTCAACACATACAGCGATGACGCTGAGGCAATGTTCTCAGTAGGACGCCGATTTCTCCAAGGCAATGGATTAGAGAAAAGCCTTTCGAAGGCCTATGACCTCCTGTCAAAAGCAGCAGCACTCGGACATCAAGAAGCCAAGAGACTGTTAGAAAGCATAGACATAGAAAGCATGGCAGAGGTTGACACACACCAAAAGGAGGCAGACCACAACATCAGTCCTGACCTGCAAGAGATACTGGACCACAACAAACAGTTTGTCGCAACAAAGGCATACGAGAAATATGTCACCACCAAATATCCCGACAAGAAGATTGCCATCGTCACCTGCATGGACACAAGACTGGTGAAACTGCTGCCCGCCGCACTGGGACTGAAAAACGGCGATGTGAAGATAATACGCAATGCCGGAGGCACTATCACCAATCCCTTTGATTCAACCATGCGCTCACTACTCATTGCAATATATGAGTTGGGTGTAAAAGAAATAATGATAATCGGTCATACCGGCTGCGGCGTGCAAGGCATGGACAGCAAGGAGATGCTACATTTAATGAAAGAACGCGGGATAGATGATGAACACATCTCGCTGATGAAACACTGTGGCATTGACCTTGACACATGGCTACACGGTTTTGACGATACCGACACCGCCATACTTGAGACGGTGGACCTGGTCAGAAACCATCCGTTAATGCCAAAAGACATAATAGTACGCGGTTACATCATGGACTCCACAACTGGTGAACTGACAATTAAAGGATAAAACACCCAAATACATACCCATACAATGAGACTATTAGACCTGATACAAAACAGATACAGTTGCAGGAAATACAGCGATGAGGCAGTGACACCGCAACAGATAGAATACATTAAGGAGTGTGTGCGTCTCGCTCCCTCTGCTGTCAACAAACAACCATGGAGGTTCAGAATAGTAGATACAGATGAAGGACGTGATAAGATAAGGCAGTGTTACGACCGTGAATGGTTCAAAAGCCCGCAGATATATGTCATAGCCACAGTGCTGCACAATGAGGAATGGGTACGCGCTGACGGTAAGGCCCACGGTAACATAGACATAGCCATAGCCGTTGAGCACTTGTGTCTCGCCGCTACGGAACAAGGTCTCGGCACCTGCTGGGTGTGTAACTTCAACGTAGAGAAATGTAAAGAACTCTTTTCTATACCTAAAGATGAGGAACCTGCCGTACTGATACCTATCGGTTACCCCGATGAAAGAACATCCACGAAGAACCGCAAGCACATAAACGAGATATGGTCACAAGCAGAATAAACGTAACAACCATACCGCTCGACAAGAAGTGATGATTGCCAACGGCAAGAACTAAATAACTAAATAACCAAACAGCAAAACCACAAAACAACCAACCAACTCCCCCCTTTTTCCTTAAAAAACAATTAAAATATCACGTATAACGTTGCATAATCCGTTTTTATTTCGTATTTTTGCACCATCATTAACCATTAACATTAACACAACCAACAGAAATGAAGAACTTAATTGAAAAAATCAACGTCGCATACGAGGCTTTCGTAAAAGACGCCAATGCACAGACTGAGTCAGGCAACAAGGCAGCAGGTGCGAGAGCACGCAAGGTTTCTCTTGAAATAGAGAAGATGATGAAGGAGTTCCGCAAAGCAAGCATAGAGGCTGCCAGATAGGGAAATGTCACACATTCACCGCACGGTGTAAAGGGAATAGTCAATGAAGGCAAGGATATCAATCTTTTGCCTTCATTCTTTTATTTCTGAACCAAGGAATTAGTCCTCTGCCACTGCATTGTGAACAGGTGCTAATCACAAAATTATCAGGTGCTAATCACAGTGTAAAAGGGTACTGATTGTAAAGTAAAAGGGTGCTGATTGTTAAAGAGGTCGCTCCCCTCACTGCCCACTTACGGAACAAGGGTGTGTCAAAAAGGAAATTGACACACCCTTGTTCGTTATAGAAAGGTAAAGGCTTAATTATGTTTTGCACACTCCGCCGCTGCCTGTACGACATTTATCACATAGTCGCCGAGTTTCTCGCACTCGCTGATGAAATCCGTGTAATATACTCCGAGTTGGTAAGAGTACTTGCCCTCGTTAATGTCTTGTATATTAAGGCTTTTAAGGTGTGAGCGGTAATTGTTTATCTCTGTCTCTATGTTGCGCGATTTTATATAGTTCACGTCTGCGAACTCCGGATGTGCCACCATCTTGACCATCTCTTCAAGGGAGGAGTTGACAAGCACCATCATGGTGTGCATACGCTCCAACTGCTCCGGCGTGAAGCCTTCCTTGCTATGCTTGCGCTGGCGGTTTATCGTCCGACCGAGGTTATAACAAGAGTCACCTATGGACTCCAACTCGTCTATCTGGCGCATCATGCGTTGTATCCGACCCTTGGAATCGTCAGACAGGCGACCTTCGCTCACCTTGTTCAGATAATTAGCAATCTCCACCTCCATGGAGTCGGTTATATTCTCGTATTTCTCTACGCGCGAGAACTGCTTGTTGAAATCCTCGTCCTTGTCTATGTGCAGCAGATCGGCCACTATGCCGAACATCCTTTGGCAACGTTCAGCAAAACTGTTTATCTCTTTCTTTGCTTCGAGTATTGACAGTTCCGCCGTGGAGAGCATACCTGCCGATATGAACATCAAGCGGTATTCCTCTTCCTGATTGTCCTTCATTGGCAGCACTTTGCATACAAATTGTTCTATCTGATGCACAAAGCCTATGAGCAACAGGGTGTTGAGAATGTTGAATGCGGTGTGGAACGCAGAGAGTTTGAACAGGTCATTGGCCTGCACCCCCATTACGTCTGTAACGAACCAGCTTACCGCGTCGCAAGCGGGATAGAATACCATCAACACTGCCACAACGCCAAAGACGTTGAAGAACATGTGGGCAAGAGCGGCACGGCGTGCCTGTGTGTTGGCGGTGAGGGAGGCCATGAAAGCCGTTATGGTTGTGCCTATATTCTGACCCATGGCAAGTGCGGCTGCCTGCTCAAAGCCGAAGCCGGGAATATGCATGTCAAACAGCATCAGGGTGATGGCCATTGTGGCGGCACTTGCCTGGACTATCATTGTGACCAAAGCACCTACGACAACAAAGAGTATGATGGTGAAAAAACTGTCACAAGGGATATGTGCGAGCATGACGGCTACATAATGTCCTATGTTCATCTCCGTGGCCGCCTGTTGCAGATAACTCAAGCCCATGAAGAGGAATGAGAAACCGAAGATGAACTCACCCATGCTCTTTCTGTTTGACTTGCCAGAGAATATCAACGGCAGTCCGCAGGCAAGCAGGGGAATGGCAAAGGCGGCGATGTTAACCTTGAAGCCCACGGCAGAGATAATCCACGCAGTGACGGTGGTGCCTATGTTCGCACCCATGATGACACCTATTGACTGGGCAAGTGTCATAAGACCGGCATTGACAAAAGAGACCACCATGACGGTAGTGGCGGAGGACGACTGTATCAGCGCCGTGATAAGTATGCCAGTCAATACGCCCATGATGCGGTTCTTGGTCATTGCGGCAAGGATATTCCTGAGCCGGGCACCGGCAAACTTCTCCAATCCCTCGGACATAGTCTTCATTCCAAACAGAAAGAGTCCCAAGGAGCCTATCAGCGAGAAACAGTTAATAAGATAATCCATAAATGTTCTTGTTTTGTATTATAATATTACTAAGCACTTCTATTCTTACAACGTCACAGAGGTGTTCGGTTCAATATACTCCTGCCCAAGGTCACTTCGTCCGCATATTGCAGTTCATCCCCGATGCTTATACCTCTTGCTATGACACTTAATTCCAGTCCCTGAAAGGCTTGCAGACGGCGGGAGATGTAGAAATTTGTGGTGTCTCCCTCCATTGTAGAGGACAAAGCAAAGATTATTTCCTTTATAGGCACAACACGCTCATTACCATTGCCGGCAGCCTCTCTGTTGTCGGCTATACGCTGTATCAGCGAGTCGATCTCTATATCTCCCGGACCTATCCCGTCCATTGGGGAGATTATGCCTCCAAGCACATGATAGAGACCACGGTATTGCTGGGTACGTTCTACGGCCATGACATCCTGTATGTTCTCCACCACGCATATCAGAGAGGCGTCTCTGGATGTGTCCGCACATATCGGACACAACTCTGTATCTGATATGTTATGGCAACAGCGACAGTACTTTATCTCGCGTTTAAGCGTTGTCAGCGCATCGGCAAAGGCCGCCACGTCTCCCGCATCCTGCCGTAACAGGTGCAGGACAAGACGCAAGGCGGTCTTATTGCCTATTCCCGGCAGCCGGGAAAACTGCGAGACTGCATTATCGAGAAGTATTGAAGGCATAGATTTTATCTTGTTATTGCATCTTATGCAGTCCTTCCCAACGGACATTCCACTTTCCGTTCTGTGGGAATCCTGGATTCTTCACGTCAGGACAACCGTCCCATCCGGCACACATCATAGCCACACTTTCCAGTATTGCGCCGTTACCGGGGAGGTATATCTTGAGACGTTCGTTCTGGAAGTTATGCCCGTTGTTGAGGTATGTATTCTTCTGCACAGGCAGTACAAGTGCCTGAACAGCCTCTTCCTGCATGCCAAGTCGTGCCGCGGACATGGCGAGAACGCCGAAATCCCATCCCCACATATCAGAGAAGTCAAAGTTCTTCATCACCCACTTATATGTGGCTCGCATCTTGTCGTATGAGAAAAGTGGAGCAATCTCTTTCGCAGTGCCTGAACTGTACATTGAGTTCTGCACCTCAAGTTGCGGCAACATTCCGCAGGCTGCAAGGACAGCAGGGTGATCGGTTGTTGTCTTTGTGCGATAGTTGTCATCTTCCGGCACACGGGCAGCACCGGCAAGGTAAATGCCGTCACGCTCTGGCAGCGGTGCAATGTTCTGTATTATATCGTCCCACTTAGCCACACGTTCCAGTCCTCTACGCTCACGCCACTGTTGGGCGACAAGAAGACCGTAACGCCAATAGGCAAGTTCAAATGGCTGGTTGTAGGCATATTGCCATGTCATAGTCTCTTGAAGGGCAGTAGCGCCGATAAGATTGTATTTCTTTGTCAATGTGTCGTATGTGCAGAAATCAGCCATAAACTGTGCTGTTTCATCAACATATTTACCGTATTTGTCAAGCACAGCATAGACTTCCTTGCTCATTCCCTGCTTGGTTGGGCACTTGGCGCTGGCAGAACATGACTTTACGGCATGACGGTACATCTCTTCTGCAAAGTAGATATAGTGCGGTTGCTGCCAAAGCAGGAAGGAACCAACGTTTGACGGAGACTCACCTGCCCACGGATCGGTCATCTTCATCCAGCGAACACCATTAAAACCCTGTCGTGATGCTATCTCACGGGCTTTGTCATACACCACCGGGGAGTTATACCAGTCAAGGGCTCTTGCAAGCACTTCCTCGTGACCGAACAGCGAGAAGTCTATGGTATGCCACCATGTCATTTCAAGATGGGGACGTCCGAACCAAGTGTTGAACGTAAGGCCGGACTCCTGCGGAGGCGTGTTTCCCTGACAGTTTACAGCAGTGAGATACTGGCAAAGTACCACGCGACGCTCCACTTCCTTGGCACGCTCATCAGTACACAGCGAGAAATCAACTATGGCACCGGTGTTCCAATAATTCTTCCAATATGCGGCAGCAGCGGCAAGGGTCTTATCAAAGGAACCGGCTGATGCCTCATTCATGTTCTGGGTATATTCTATTGTAAAGGCAATTGTCGGATCCAGCATCTTATTAGCCTTGCCTTTGGGTGCGCCAAACTGCAAAGCGAACTGGTTGGCGGACGTTTCTACAAAGTCAACAGTACCTTCCCATGTGATGCGGGCATAATATACAGTAGAGTCAATGGTGCGCTTCAGTAATGCGGAATTGTCCGTTTGTGAAACAATCTCCGTAGTGTGACGGTCATTCGCATCCCAGTTTGAAGCATCATCAACATGGCCTTCCGTTGGATAAGGGAATGTAAAAGTGATGCAGGCATTGCCTTTTATGAACAATGGGGTCACTACTTTCGCTGATAGCGCGGAGGCATTGGGATGTGCAACAGTCTCCACCGCCACCGGTTGGGAAAGAGCTTTGAAGCTGGAAGTTATCACACCTGCCCACATATCAAGGCTCTGATTGATGCCTGTCAGCGAGGTTATAGGCACAAGATTGC
>CALYTD010000054.1 GCA_945486445.1 uncultured Prevotellaceae bacterium | reverse complement strand
CAAACAACCAAACAACTAATCACATGGGACGTTTATCCAGCAGATTGAATAGATTGGCACCTTCAGCAACACTCGCCATGTCACAAAAGAGCAGCGAGATGAAGGCGCAGGGCATTGACGTGATTAACCTCAGCGTAGGAGAACCAGACTTCAATACGCCAGACCACATAAAGGAGGCAGCAAAGAAAGCAGTGGACGACAACTGGTCAAGGTACTCGCCAGTGGCAGGATATGCCGACCTGCGCGAGGCTGTGGCAGCAAAGTTGAAGAAGGAGAACGGACTGGACTACAAGCCAAGCGAAATATCCGTAAGCAACGGAGCAAAGCAGGCTGTATGCAACGCCATCATGGCTCTTGTGGATGACGGGGAAGAGGTGATAATACCTGCGCCATATTGGGTGAGTTACCCGCAGATGGTACTTCTGGCAGGGGGAAAGCCTGTGCATATACCAGCAGGGTTTGACCAGAACTTCAAGATAACACCAGAACAGTTGGAGGCAGCAATAACACCAAAGACACGTATGCTGATACTCTGCTCACCAAGCAACCCTACCGGCTCCGTATATTCAAAGAACGAGTTGGAGGCTCTGGCCAACGTGATAAAGAAACACCCCGACATGTACGTGTTGGCCGACGAGATCTACGAGCACATCAACTACGTGGGAAAGCACGAGAGCATCGCACAGTTCCCCGGCATGAAGGAACAGGCAATAATAATCAACGGTGTCAGCAAGGCTTACGCCATGACAGGTTGGCGAATAGGATATATGGCAGCACCAGAATGGATAATAAAAGGTTGTAACAAACTGCAAGGACAATATACATCAGGCCCTTGCTCCGTAAGCCAGAAGACCGCAATGGCAGCATACACCACCAGCCAGCAGTGTGTAGAAGACATGCGAAAGGCATTTGAGCGCAGACGCAACCTCATCGTTGACCTCATAAAAGAAGTACCAGGACTGGAAGTAAACGTGCCAGACGGAGCATTCTACGTATTCCCGAAATGTGTCAGCTACCTCGGAAAGACAGATGGCAAACGCATCATAAATGACACTAACGACCTTGCCATGTACATTCTGGAAGAAGGCCACGTAGCCACCGTAGGCGGCGATGCCTTCGGAGACCCAGAGTGCTTCCGCATGAGTTACGCCACAAGCGATGACAACATTCGCGAAGCAATACGACGAATAAAAGACTGTCTCGCAAAACTGAAATAAGACATAACAGCAAGATACTATTATATAAGTACGCACGTACATATATAAATTATACATCAGGACAGGCACTCACTGCGGAGACTGAAGGCAGCACACACCAACACCGCCAGTAACACGTCAACCAACAAGAGGCCAATAATACAAAGCGTAGAAGGAGACCCAAAAAGTCTCCTTTTGCGCCCAATAAGCCGGCAAGAAGCCAACAAGGAGAACTTTTTTCTGTTAAAAGTTCTAAAACATTGCCGTAGTTCTATTTTATTTGCTAACTTTGTGTTTGAAAACGTACAGTGTTATACCTTAACCAACCTTAAACCGTCTTTGGACAAAACACAAAATCAATACAATAATCAATTTAATTAATTAATAATTTAAAACTAATCAAACAATTATGGCAGCTACAAAAAAAACAGCCGCACCTAAGAAGTCAGCAGGCTTTCAGGGTGTAAGACACGCAATCATCATCATTATCCTTGCTTTCGCAGTGGGTGTTTGCTTCTACCTCTTCTTCCTTGGTAACCCAAACAACTTTGCTAACGGTGACCCAGAAGGTCATCCTCTGAACATGCTCGGAACAGTGTACAAAGGCGGTTGGGTCGTTCCTATCATCCTTGGTCTTCTCTGCACAGTCATCGCTATGTCAGTGGAGCGTATCATCGCTATCTCTGCTTGCGCCGGTAAGGGTAATGTGACCAAGTTCACAGAAAACGTGAAGAAGGCACTCAAAGACGGAGACATCGCAAAGGCAGAAGAACTCTGCAACAAGCAGAAGGGTTCTGTTGCTAACGTAGTCCTCGCTGACCTCAAGGCCTACAAGGAAATGGAAGCAGCTCCTATCAAGTTGAAGGAGAAAGTTGCAGCAATCCAGAACGCACACGAAGAAGCAAGTGCTCTTGAGATGCCAACAATGACCATGAACCTTCCTATCATCGCAACAATCGTAACACTCGGTACACTTACCGCCCTCTTCGGTACTGTGCTTGGTATGATACGTTCATTCGCAGCACTTGCAGCTGGTGGTGGTGCAGACTCTATGGCACTTTCTACTGGTATCTCTGAGGCCCTTGTGAACACCGCTTCTGGTATCGCTACCTCTTGGGTTTCTGTAGTTGCATACAACTACTTCACAAACAAGATCGACAAGCTTACATTTGCAATGGACGAGATTGGTTACACAATCGCTCATACATACGAAGACAAGCACCCAGAAGCTTAATTTTTTGCTAACCCTTTAAATTTTATTCAGTTATGGGTAAGTTAAAAATTAAGAAAAGCGACGTCTGGATTGACATGACCCCTATGTCAGACGTGATGGTGCTTTTGCTGACATTCTTCATGCTCACATCAACATTCGTGAAGAACGAGCCAGTAAAAGTAAACCAGCCAATGTCTGTATCGGAGATTAAGATTCCAGAGAAAGACGTCCTGAATATCATTGTCGATAAAAACGGCAAGGTATTTATGAGTATGGACAATCAGAACGATATGATGACTGTAATCCAAGACATGGATTCCAAGTTTGACCTTCAACTGACTGCCCAAGAGATGAAGAAGTTCCAGACAGACCCCATGTGGGGCATGAGCCTGTCACTGCTGAAAACATATCTCGGACTCCCTAACGAAAAGATGACAGAGGCCATCACCGGCAAAGAAGCCGGCATACCTACCGACTCCATCAACAACGGAAAGAGCGAGTTCCAAGAATGGGTAACCTCAGTGGTTGACAACACCGAGGACATAAAGATTGCCATCAAGGCAGACTCTGACACTCCTTATGCCAACATCAAGAAAGTGATGTCAGAACTTCAGGACATGGACCAGAACCGTTACTACCTTATCACATCTTTAAAGACAGGGGAGGATTAATAAATGGCAAAGAAACAAGAAAAGCAAAAGAAAATGAACGTCCGCGTGGACTTCACGCCGATGGTTGATATGATGATGCTTCTTATCACTTTCTTCATGCTCTGTACCTCTCTGGCAAAACCTCAGTCAATGGAATTGAGTATGCCTTCAAACGACAAGAACCTTGAAGACAACGATAAGTCAGTAACAAAGGCGTCATACACTATCACCATATATGTTGCCGCCAAAGACAAAATCTACTACGTAGAAGGACAACCGAAGTACGATGATCCATCATGTCTGAAAGAAACAACATGGGGCAAGAACGGTATCCGTAAGGTTCTCCAGACACACGTGACAGAAGACGGCACACAGCCTGTACTGCAAGTCATGAAGGCGAAAGCAGAACTTGACCTTAAAAAGGATCAAATGACAGAGGCCGAGTACTCAGCAGAGCTCTCAAAGATAAGAGGCGGTACGATAAATGGTGAGAAGATTCAGACCATGACAATCATCATCAAGGCAACAGACTCCTCAACCTATAAAAACGTGGTTGATGCTCTTGACGAGATGCAGATATGCAGCATTGGCAAGTACGTCCTTGACAAAATCAACGACCAAGACAAGAAACTCCTTCAAGAGAAAGGCGTTGAATAGTCTGTCGTAATACAAGGATCAGTATTAACAATCAAAAAGATAAATACAATGTCAAAAATAGATCTAATATCTGGTGAATGGACCGACATAGTCTTTGCGGACCGCAACCAGGCTTATGGTGCCTATGCCTTACGTAAGAGCACAGGTCGCCGTAACGTAGTAGCTATTCTGGCTGTTATCTTGCTTGCTATCGCATGTCAGATAGGTCTCACCCTCAAGAACATTGCGGATGCGGCAGCAGCACAAAAAGCAGCCATGAACCAAGTGACCGAACTCTCTGCACTCACGCAGAAGAAGAAGGAAGCAAAAGTTGAGCGCAAACAACTTGTAAAGCAGGAGCAGGTACAGAAAGTAGTGGAGAAGGTAAAGAGTTCCGTTAAGTTCACTGCACCTGTCATCAAGAAAGATGATGAAGTAAGACCCGAGGACGAACTGAAGTCACAGGATGAACTTATGAAGAGCAGCGCCGCCATCGGTTCATTCGATGTAGTCGGTAACGACGAGGGCGGTGAAGTGCTTAAAGCTAAGGAAGTAATAGCTCAGGAGCCTGTAAAGCCAAAGGAAGAAGATAACAAGGTGTTCGACGTAGTTGAGCAGATGCCATCTTATCCTGGCGGTATGGGAGCCTTGATGCAATACCTCAGCAGCAACATCAAGTACCCAGTGATAGCAGAGGAGAACGGCATCCAAGGACGTGTTGTATGTACCTTCGTCGTAGAACGCGATGGTTCCATCACAGACGTTCGCGTAGCAAAGTCTGTTGACCCGTCACTCGACAAGGAGGCATGCCGCGTCATCAAGTCTATGCCACACTGGATACCAGGTAAGCAGAATGGCTCAGCAGTACGTGTAAAATACACCCTGCCTGTAACATTCCGTCTCCAGTAATCCCTACATCATCAACAACAGGAAATGACAAAAGCAATATCTTACATAATAGTAGGATTAACACTTATGACCAGTTTTTGTTCTTGTGGCCACAAGAACAAAAGCGGTCGTACAGACACTTATTCGTCAGGGGCGATGACTTTCGCCTCTGACGAAAGTTTTAGTCCCATAATAGACGAGGAACGCTCACTATTCGAGGCACTGTACCCACTCGCAAAAATCACACCTATATATACCAACGAGTCAGAAGCAATAAATATGCTACTGCAAGGCAAGGTGTGCATGGCGGTAACAGCCCGCGACTTCAAGCCTGCGGAACTTCAAAACCTGAAAGACCGCAAGCAATTTCCCCTTTCCATCAAGATAGCATACGATGGACTGGCACTGATACAGAATACATCCAACACTGACTCATGCATCAGTGTGAAAGACATAAAGAAAATACTCACTGGCGAGGTGACACACTGGAACCAGATATACCCTAACTCCGACAAAGGCGAGATAACCGTAGCATTTGACAACAGGCGCTCCTCCACCGTACACTATGTAGAGGACAGCATACTCGGAGGGAAACCAATAACAAGCCCCAATGTGTTCGCTGTCAATAAAACAGCAGACGTCGTAACATACGTAGAAAAACACAAAGGCGCCATAGGCATCATAGGCAGCAACTGGCTCAACGACCAGCGCGACACCACAAACCTCACTTTCCGCAAGGAAGTACGACCCATGGCCGTCTCAAAACTCGATGTCGCCAACGTGAGGAACTCATGGAAGCCATACCAATACTACTTCTACAATGGCAACTACCCACTCGTCCGCACTATATACATACTGCTCAATGACACGCACATGGGCTTACCAACAGGATTCAAGAACTTCATAATATCACAGGACCGCGGACAAATCGTAATATTAAAGTCCGGTCTGTTGCCAGCATACGGCAACCTTACCGTGCGTAACATACACGTGACCGACTGACCACGCCACAGACGCAGCAGTGCCACACTACCTCCAGAGCACACAGAGACAAACAACGACAAAAGAAAAAATAAAAAAAGCAACAAATGATAAACAAGAACCTAATTATCGGAGCCATGATGATAGTCATCGGTGCTCCCGCTATGGCTCAGACCCAGCCAGATGAACTCATGACAAAAGTGTCAACCATCATCAAGAGTAATACCCCTGATGCAAAAGACCAGATTGAGGACATCGCCAAAGAAAACAAGAAAAATCCCCTTGCACTGGCAAGCATCGCCAAGGCATACCTTGCTGCCAACGATAAAGCCACAGCCAAGTTATATGCAGAAAAAGCCCTTACACTCGTAACAAAGAAAGGCACCCCCGAAGAAAAAGGCACGGTATATGTGCTTCTCGGCAACATAGCAGTAGCAGAAGACGACGGTGGCGCAGCAGCCACATGGTTCCAGCAGGCCATCTACGGCGACCCACAAAACCCAGACGGCTACCGTCGCTACGCACAGATAATGAGCAAGACAGACCCTAACGGTGCCGTGCAGACACTGGAAGCACTGCGCAGCCAGCGACCAGACTATCCCGTTGACCTCATCGCAGCAGAGATATACTCCAGCAGCGGTAAGATGAAGCAGGCTAACGAGTACTATGCAAAGGTAAGCCTTGACCAGATGAAAGACTATCAGGTATCAGACTACGCTACAAACCTCTTCCTCTCACAAGACTATGCCAAGTCACTTGAAGTAGCCAACTACGGACACAACAAGTGGCCACGCAACGCCTCCATGAACCGCCTCATCATGTTCAACGAGGCTTCCACCAAGAACTACGCCGCTGCCATCGCTGCCGGTGACAACCTCTTCAACGCCTCTGACTCTGCAAAGATAACCGCATACGACTACAACTACTATGCAACAGCCCTCAAAGGCGCAGACAAATACGAGGAAGCCATCAAATGCTATGAGAAGATACAACAACTCGACGGCATCGACGCAGGCACCGTGACAGAGAAGAACAAGGACATCTCTGACTGTTACAAGAAACTCAGCAACTACAACAAGGCAGGCGAATACCTCGACAAATACCTCAAGGCACAACCACAGTCATCATTCACCCTCGACGAGACCCTCGCCACCCTCTACGCTGACGAGCTGATGGACGACAAGACAACACCAGAGCGTAAGAAAGAAGCATACACCAAGGCCGATGAGATCTACGCACAACTGGCAGAGAAATACCCTACCAATGCCGCCTACATCGCCAGCAAGCGCGCCAAACTGCCATTCGCACTTGAAGCCACCGACATGGAGAAACTAAAGATGGCAGGCCCGCACTACATCACCCTTGCCACAACCCTCGAAGCAAGCACCGAGCGCAGCGCAGGCGAGACAAAACTGCTCATCAATGCCTACAACGCCATCTGCGCATACTACGTACACTGCATGGACGACATGGAAGCAGCAAAGCCTTTCGC
>CALYTD010000053.1 GCA_945486445.1 uncultured Prevotellaceae bacterium | reverse complement strand
CCTCACAGATATTCTTTAAGATGCTTGACAACAAGGACTTGATTCCCTGTTGCACTGGCATGATACAGCGGGAGGTGGCACTTCGCATTGCCTCCAACCCCGGAAACAAGGCGTATGGCATACTCTCCGTGCTGATACAAGCGTGGTATGACACGGAATACCTGTTCACTGTGGATGAGGACGTGTTCAATCCGCCGCCGAAAGTGAAGTCGGCAGTGATACGCATGACACGCAATGGGCGTACGGACTTGGGCTGCGACTGGCCGTTGTTCCGCCGCATTGTCAAGACAGTATTTAACCAACGCCGCAAAATGTTGCGCGTAAGCCTGAAGCAGTTGCCGCTCGATGACAGCAAGGCAACGCCGGAGTTCTTTCAGCAGGAGTTCCTAACCAAGCGTCCGGAGCAGTTGACACATGAGGAATTTGTAAAACTTACCAACATGATAGCGAAGGTAATGTAAGGAAAAAGATAACAACAAAAGAAACAAACCATAACAACAGATGAAGAAAACCATGACACAGGCGCTGCTTGTGACAGCGCTGACGCTATGCGCAAACGGTGCACACGCACAGTTTAGCGACATTCTTAACAACGTGGCTTCAAAGGTACAGTCAGCCACTTCTAACGGAAATAACAGCACGTTGTCTGCTATTAGCAGCATCATATCCAGCAAACTGATACCCACCTCCACGCAGATAGTGGGCACATGGGCCTACAAGGAACCTGCGGTTATGTTCACAAGCAGCAACGCTTTGAAGAGTGCTACAAGCTCAGTGGTATCAAAGCAGATAGAAACCAAGTTGCAGGGATACCTCTCCAAGGTTGGCATCTCAGGCGGAAAGATGACCATGACGTTTGAGAAAGACAAGACATTCTATGTCTCACGCAATGGTAAGAAGGTGGCCACAGGTACGTATGCCCTGTCAAACAATGATGTCACGCTCACCTTTAAGGGCCGTAAGACCCCCTGCAAGGTCACTCCGCAGCTGGACAACGGGACGCTGGTGATTGTCATGGACGTGACAAAACTCAAGACGTTCTTTGAGGGAATAGGCTCCAACGTGTCACAACTCGCAACCGTAACTTCTCTTCTTAAAACGATGGACGGTATGAAGGTGGGCATAAGAATGACCAAGAAATAAACGTAATGACAAACAAATCTTTCAATCATAATGACTAAAATCCTTAATACTATCGCACAAGTCTGGGTGGACACCCACCTTATGCTGCGCATATTCTGCGGCATTGTCATAGGCTCTGTATTGGCACTTACCTGTCCGGGAGTGTCCGGCATCTCCATACTCGGCACTCTGTTCGTGGGTGCTTTGAAGGCGATAGCCCCCGTATTGGTAGCAATCCTCGTCATGGCATCGGTGGCAAAGGCGCGCCAAGGCCTTGGAGAACGCTTCAGGACGGTTATAATCCTTTATATGGCGAGCACTTTGCTGGCGGCGGTACTTGCCGTGTTCGCCAGTCAGGCGTTCCCTCTCACGCTTACACTTACGGGCGTATCGGGAGCGGAGAACGCCGCCCCGGGAGAACTGGGGGACGTGTTCAACAACCTTGCGCGTGACATTATGAGCAACCCTCTCACCGCGGTAAGCACGGCAAGTTACCTCAGTGTGCTCTTGTGGTCTGTTATATTGGGTATAGCATTGAAGCGGAAGGCATCTGAGAAAACCATAAGCATATTGCAGGAGGTGGCAGATTCCATTACGCTTGTAGTGCAGTGGATTATACAGTGCGCGCCTTTCGGTATCTTGGGACTGGTATATACCTCCGTAGGCGAGAGCGGACTGGAGATATTCACCACCTACGGCAAACTCATAGCCTTGCTGGTGGGCTGCATGCTGACGGTCTCTCTCGGCATCAACCCGTTGATATCAGGCATCATGCTGCGCAGGAATCCCTATCCGTTGGTATGGAAATGCTTGAAGGGAAGTGCTGTCAGCGCATTCTTCACCCGCTCGTCAGCCGCCAATATACCCATGAATATGACGCTGTGCAAGCGCATGGGACTGGACGAGGACTTCTATTCCGTCAGCATACCGCTGGGTTGCACCATCAATATGGATGGCGCCGCAATCACGATAACGGTTATGACGCTTGCTACCTGCCACACCATGGGCATTGACGTGTCGCTCGGCAGTGCCTTAGTACTTAGTATTCTCGCAACGCTCGGTGCCTGCGGAGCATCAGGAGTGGCAGGAGGCTCGCTGCTTCTCATACCAATGGCGTGCGCATTGTTCGGCGTCAGCAATGACATAGCGATGCAGGTGGTGGCCGTAGGATTCATCATCGGCGTGATACAGGACTCAGTTGAAACGGCTCTTAACTCCAGCGGAGACGCCATGTTCACCGCCACGGCAGACCTGTATGACCGCAAGAAAAGGGGCATGGAGGTGAAGTTCTGATTTGACACAAGCCCCATTGTAAAGTGAAAGGGGGCTGATTGCCATGTAAAACGGTGCTGATTATACTGTAATCGGGTGCTGATTGTGCTGTAATCAGGTGCTGATTGCAAAGCACCTTGTATGACAGTCTGTTACGGTAGGCAGGAAAACGTATGAAACAAGAGAACCGAATGACAGAGGAACTGAATGACAAGAAAATAGCGTTGCTGCTCTCCGGCGGTGTTGATTCGGCTGTGGCGGCACACGAACTGTGTGCCAAGGGGCTGCGCCCGGACTGTTTCTACATCAAGATAGGGCCGGAGGAACAGGAGGAATGGGACTGCACCTCAGAGGAAGACCTTGAAATGGCCACCGCCGTGGCGCGCCGTTACGGGCTGAAACTGGAGGTGGTGGATTGTCATAGGGAGTATTGGGACAACGTGACCAGATACACCATGGACAAGGTGCGCAGCGGTTTCACGCCCAATCCCGACGTGATGTGCAACAGACTTATCAAGTTCGGGGCGTTCAACGAGAAGCGGGGCTATGACTATGACATAATAGCCACGGGGCATTATGCCCGGACCGAGATTGACGGCGAGGGCAGGAAGTGGCTCGTGACGTCGCCGGACCCGGTGAAAGACCAGACGGATTTCCTTGCGCAACTGTATGACTGGCAACTGAGAAAAAGCCTTTTCCCCATTGGACACTACCAAAAGGGCGAGGTAAGGCGCATAGCGGAACGTGAGCATCTGGTCAACGCGCGGCGCAAAGACTCACAAGGCATCTGCTTTCTTGGTAAGATAAACTATAACGAATACCTGCGTCGGTACCTCGGAGAGAACCCCGGACTGGTGATAGACATAGCCACGGGCAAGAAGTTAGGTATGCACAAAGGGCTGTGGTTCCACACGATAGGCCAGCGGCATGGGCTCGGTTTCGGCGGAGGACCGTGGTTCGCGGTGAAGAAAAACATGAAGAAGAACATTCTCTTCGTATCCAACGGCTACGACCCCAAGACCGCCTATAAGCAGGATTTCCCCGTGTATAACATGAATTTTCTTACCTGTAACCCTTGGAAAACGGAGGAGGGGCAGGACTATGTGCCGGGAAAACATCTGCGGGAGCAGGGCGATAGCGTTGAGGTATGTATAAAGATACGCCACACCCCAGAGTATCTGCCAGCCTCACTGGAACTTGGCGCCGACGGCGTTTACATGGTTCATGCCCGCGAACCCATACATGGTGTGGCGCCAGGGCAGTTCTGTGTGATATATGACGAGAACCACCACCGCTGCTATGGGTCGGCGGAGATAACGGTATAAAGATATTATTATTTTATAAATGAGTAGTTATGAGACATTACATTATTCCCGTTTTGACAATGATGCTGTGCCTTACTGCCTGTGCACGTAACAGAAATGCTGTGCCAAACGCGGCACAACCCACACAGAATGTTGTGGATTCCACTCCATATACCGGCGAAACGTCCCCTTCTCATCCGCTTATCGGACGGAAATTCATAGATGTCAGCGTTACAGGCACTGACGGAAGACAGCACAAACTGAGTGAGTTTATAGGCGGAAAAACCACAGCCGGCAAGAAGAAATACGTGCTTGTCGATTTCTGGGCAAGCTGGTGCAGACCCTGCATGATGGAGATGCCGAATGTAAAGACCAACTGGGAACGGTACAGAGCGAAAGGCTTTGAGGTGGTAGGCATATCGTTTGACGGTAACCGTCAGGCGTGGTTGCAGGCCATAAACGACAATGGTTACATCTGGCCACAGCTCTCTGACCTTAACGGTTTTGACTGTCCGGCGGCGGCATTGTATGGCGTTGAGTACATACCTTGGAACTTTTTGTGTGACGAGGAAGGCATCATTGTGGCGGTGGAACTGCGTGGCGCTGACCTTACAAACAAGTTGAGGGAGATTTATGAGTAAGCCTTAGGAAAATAACTTGATGGTCTTAGAAAAAAAATGATGGCCTTATGCAAACGAAATCAGGGCGGTTCCGCTTGGAATCGCCCTGATTTCGTATTGTGATGCCTATGCTGTCACCGCGTTTCCAGCATCGCATTTATTCATTCATAGCCTTGATTTTCTGCTTCATCAGTTCCAGTTCGTCGCGCAATTTGTCAGCCTTACGGTTCATCTCGTCTATCAGTGAGTTACCTTTCTTGCTGCTTGCAGAGAGGAAGGTGAGGTTAGTCTCATAGTTTGCAAGTTCCTCTTTCATCGCCTCATAGCGTCTTTGCATGCGCTGTCGCTCTGTCTCTACGGCGTTTTCACCACGTTTTGCCACCTCTTTCATGCCCTGCTTGAAGGCGTTGAGACGGCGGTCCGCACGGTTTTTGTTCAACTTCTTGTACAGAATGTCAAGTGCCTTGTGGTATTCCTCGTACAGCTTGTCCTTCTCTTTGAAAGGAACGTGACCGATAGAGTTGAACTCTTCCGACAGCGTCTGTATCTGTTGGCGCAGGTCTTCGGTCTCAACCTCAGCGAGACTTTTCAGTTTTTCCACCACTTCCAGTTTCTTTTTCAGGTTCTCCTGCTGCTCATTACGCTCCCCGGCATTGGCTGCGTTGCGTGCCTCAAAGAACTTGTCGCACGCTGCTATAAACTCTTTCCATAGTTCATCACCCGTCTTTTTCGGCACCATGCCTATGGTTTTCCATTCCTTTTGCAACTGCACCATCTTCTCGGTAGTCTGTTTCCATTCGGTGCTATCCTGCAAAGCCTGCGCCTGTTTCACCAGTTCCGTCTTCTTGGCGATGTTCTCCTGGTATCGGCTTCGCAACTCAGTGAAGTACTCACTCTTTGCAGTGAAGAACTGATCACATGCCGTGCGGAACCTCTCGAATATCTTTACGTTCATCGCCTTGGGCGCGAAGCCTATGGTTTTCCATTCCGCTTGCAGTGCGATTATCTCCTTGCTCTTGGCCTCCCAGTCCGCGGCATTCTTGCATTCTGTGGATGTCAGCATCTCCACCTTGTCGCATAACTCGCTCTTTTTGGCGAGGTTCTCTTCCTGTTGCAGGCGTATTGCCTCGTAGTGTGCGGCGTGTTTCTTGTTTATAACGGTGCTTGCCTGCTTGAAACGAGCCCATACTTCCTCTCTGAGTTCCTTGGCGACAGGACCTATTTCGCGGTATTGGTTGTGCAAATCTTGTAGTTGGTGGAACGCGCTTATCACGTCTTCTTCCTCTGAAAGTTTCTCCGCAGCCTCGCATAGAGCGGTCTTCATCTCAAGATTCTTCTTGAAATCGTACTCGCGAGCCTCGAAGTTCATCTTCAAAAGGTCATAGAATTGCTCCTGCACCAGTTTGTAGTTGTTCCACAATTCCGTCGCGTTTTCCGCGGGGACAGCCTTTATCTCGCGCCATTCCTGCTGCAACTGCTTCACCTCCTGAAAGGCGTTTGCGGCCTCTTCCGGTGTGGTTGTCAATTCTTTTATGCGCTCCAGAATCTCCTGTTTGCGCTTCAGGTTCTGCTGTTTTTCTTCCTCCAGCCGCTGTATTGCCTGCTGTCTCTTCTCCTTTATGGTGTTCATCTCGGTCTTGAAGACCTCTTCCAGCGGGTCAGGCAGTACTGCATACTGCATGGGGTCGCCTCCATTGTCGAGGTAAGCCTTCTGGGCTGCGTCGCGTTCAGCGTTGAGCAGGAAATAGAAGGCAGTCTTGAGGTGTTCCAATTCTTGCCTTGTAGGTTCTTCCTCACCCTGTGAAAGTTCTTTTACACGGGCTATTACTTCTTCTTTGGAGGTGTAAAGGCGCTTCTCCTGTGCCGTTTCTTGTGGCTGCTGCGCCGTCTCTTGAGAGTCCATCATTGTTGTTTTTGTTAATGATTCGATGTTCTGACACCCGTTTCCGGGTGTTTCTTTCTGGAAGTTGTAGGTACAACTTCTCCTTTGTTTTTTGCGTACAAAGGTACGTAAAAGGTTTTATATGGGCAAAACATTTCGTTAAAAAATACGCTGTTAGGTGTTTTTTTCGTTAAAAAACACTACCTTTGCACGGTAATTGTGTCATCTTATGAACAAAAAGATACTTCGTCTTGCTATTCCGTCTATTGTGTCAAACATCACCGTTCCGCTTCTTGGACTGGTTGATGTTGCTATTACTGGCCACATGGGCGACGCCAGATATATGGCTTCTATAGCCGTGGGTTCCATGGTTTTCAATATTATCTACTGGCTGTTTGCGTTCCTTCGCTTCGGCACTGGGGGCATGACGGCGCAGAGTTATGGTGAGAACAACCCTAAGGAATGCTGCCACATTCTGTTGCGCGCGCAGTTAACCTGCTTCCTCATGGCAGCCGTCCTGGTTGTCATTCAGCAGCCTTTGTTCCGCCTTGCGGTGTGGTTCATTGAGCCGGAGGCGCAGTTGTTGCCTATTATCCGCACCTATTATAATATATGTATATGGGGAACTCTGCCGTCACTTGCGCTTTATGCCTTTACGGGTTGGTTTGTTGGTATGCAGAATACGGTGTTGCCAATGATTATTTCCATCACCCAGAATGTTGTCAATATCGGTCTCTCATGCCTTTTTGTGTATGTGTTTGGCATGAAGATAGAGGGTGTTGCCTTGGGCACATTGATTGCCCAGTGGAGTGGTGTGCTCATGGCACTTGTCATGCTGCGCGTGAAGTATAGCGCGCTTTGGCATAACGTCTCCTTTAAAGGGGCTGTGAAGTTGGAGCAGATGCGTCGTTTTTTTCTTGTCAACAGCACCCTGTTCTACCGCACC
>CALYTD010000052.1 GCA_945486445.1 uncultured Prevotellaceae bacterium | reverse complement strand
AGGCTGTTGACAAGGTCTGACGGCGTGACAGCAGCCATAACACCCACGTCAAACTTCAAAACGGCCATGGCATTACCCTGCATAAACTCCACCGTCACGGGGTATTCCCTGCCTGCCTCCACGCTGTATTCCTTGACAGCCGTCTGCACCCGCTCGCGGCTTTTCCACACATCAACCAGCGTGTCGCCATCAACAATGATGCGCATACGGTCATCTGCCGATATGTTGAAGAGCAGTTTCTCCGTCCTGTCGGCCTTATAGATGCCCTCATAACGTGCGGTGAAGTTCTGAAGAGCCACTCCTGGCGCAAAGACCGTGGCTCCACCGTTGGAGAAGTTCAGCGGTGTGGAGCAGAGAGCGGTGGCTGACGGCTCGCCCTTCATGTCGGTATTGTTCCAGTAGGTGGCGCTCATTCCCCTGCTACCATCACGTGTACGGAAGTTGCCGAAGCGGCTTATGAGTTGTTCGTTGCGTGTGAAACCGCAGCCCTCAATGTACTTTACATCTGTGGCGAGGCCCTTGATACCCTCCAATATGTTTATGGTCTTGGTGGCATAACCAGTGTAGTTGCCCCAGAGCATTAGCGAATCGGTGGCGTTAGGACCGATGACGGCGATGCGGGCAGACTTCTGTAAGGGTAGAATGTTGCCCCTATTCTGCAACAACACTATGCCCTGCCGCGCCGCTTCGAGGGCGGTTGCCTTGTGTTCTGCTGATGCTACGCACGCCTCCGGTATGCTTGTCCAATCTACAAGGTCGTCGCTGTCAAAGTCACCTACTTCAAAACGTGCTGTCAGCAGGCGTATGACGCTGGTGTTTATCTGCTCCTCGGTTATCTTACCAGCCTTCACTGCTTCTGGAAGGGTTCTGTATTCGCTTCCGCACTCCACGTCAGTACCGCTGATAACAGCCTTTGCCGAGGCAGACTTTGGGTCGGGACTCACCTCGTGATGACCCTTCTTCCAGAAGTCGCTGACGGCTCCGCAGTCTGACACTACAAGTCCGTCAAACTGCCATTCGTTGCGCAGTATCTGCTGTAGGTAACGGTTATTGCCGCAGCAGGGGTCGCCGTCGATGCGCTGGTAGGCGCACATCACCTCGCGGACGTTGCCTTTTTGCACCAGAGCCTTGAACGCCGGGAGGTATGTTTCCCACAGGTCACGCTCTGGAAGTTGCTGTATGTCGAAGGTATGGCGGTTCCATTCCGGTCCGCTGTGCACCGCGAAATGCTTGGCGCAGGCAAGGAGTTTGTAGTATTTGTGGCCTATCAGCCGCCCCGTGGCGAGGTCTGTGCCTTGTAATCCGCTTACCACGGCCAGGCCCATGCGTTCTGTCAGGTACGGGTCTTCGCCGTAAGTCTCCTGTCCTCTGCCCCATCGTGGGTCACGGAAGATGTTTATGTTGGGTGTCCACACGCTGGTTCCTTGGTATCGTTTCACCGTTCCAGCGTGGCGGGCCTGCGTGTTCTTGACGCGCATCTCGTCTGAAACCTTGTTGAAGACGTCCTGCACAAGGGCGTCATTCCATGTTGCTGCCATCATCATCGTTATGGGGAAGACGGTGCTGTAGCCGTTGCGCCCCACGCCGTGCAGCCCTTCGCTCCACCATTCATACATCGGTATGTGCAGTCGTTCCACGGCTTTGCTGCCGTTCATCATTATCTGTGCCTTCTCTTCCAGTGTCAGACGGCGGCACAGGTCTTCTGCTCTCTGCCGGGCAGGGAGGGCTGGGTCTTGGTACGGCAGCATCTCTGCCTTGCTCACTTTGTAGGGAATGGCCTTTTGGGCCTGTGCCGCAGTGCCGAGAAAGAGGGCTGCAGCGGCGAGTAATAGTCGGATTTGCATTATGTTATTAGTTTTGTTGGTTCCGGTTAGTGATTGTTGCCGACGGCGGTTGGTGATGGTGCAAAGGTAGTGAATAATTGTTGATTACGCAACCTGTTGAGGCATATTTCCTCATTTTTACCACCTTTATGGGATAAAATTACCTCCTGTCAGTGATGTACCCCCTGCCTGTCGTTACGGGGTCAATGACTAATCATGGTATAAAAGAGTGCTGATTGCATTGTAATCAGGTGCTGTTCGTGATGTAATCAGCACTTGTTTGCAATGTAATCAGCACCTGATTGCCGTGTGGCCTGCCTGATTGCCGTATGCCACGAGGTGACGCTTGTGACTTACGGGACTCTCTTCCTCTCTCCTCGCGGTGGTTGGGAATCGCTTTGCTCACCGTTGCTGCGCGTCATTTCATGTGCGACAGGAACGCTTTTGCGGAACCGAATTTCAGGTAAAGGTCAAGGCGTATGGGTATGTGGCGTTGGTCATCGGTGACAAAGAAGCGCACTATCTCCTTGTCTTTGCCGTCCTCTTTCTCTACGTATGACAGTATCAGGCAGGGGTATTTCTGGTCGTTGTCGGCCTTTATGGTCTTCTTTCCCCGGTAAATCAGTTTTGCCTTTGTCAGTTCTTCGCCACCGGCTATGTCGAGAGGCACTACGTGTCCCTCCTTCCACCCTTTCGTTTCGAGGTTGCGAACGCGCTGAAAACTGTTGAGCATATCTGATACACAGCGGTCGTAGAGGTGCTTGGCGGTGCGTATGTCACCACTGGCGGTGAGGTGACGCTGCGTGGTCTGGCACTTGCCGGCAGGGTATGTGTACCATACTTCGTCCACATAGTACCGCTTTCCCTCGCTGGCTCCTTTCCTATAATATAGTGGTGTCAGTTCAGGTGTGAAGTAAACCATTATCGTGTCCCTCATGCGGAAGTAACGGTCAATGGTCTTTGAGGTCTTGGTGACAAGGCTGGTGCGGTAGGCCTTGGTGCCTTTATAGGGCATCTGCGTGGTTATAAGGCTTGCTGTCCCGGCTTTTAGCCAGATGAATTTCCAGTTGAAGTAAAGGTTATAGTTTATTGTCTCGCTGCCTCTGAACGCCTTGTTCTCATAGGTACACTGGGCGTTTGCCGTGCGGTGCGCATTGTCTCCGGGCAGGGGCAGCAGCAATATGGCGGTGAATATGATGGCAAGGGTTTGTCTCATTGGTGTGGTTTGGTTGTTTGGTGGTTTGGTTGTTTAGTTGTTTTGTGGTTTGGTTGTTTGGTGGATTAGTTGTTTTGTTGTTTCGTTTGGGCTGCAACAGCGGTGTTATTGCTGCGGTGCTGGTATTCCCTTTTCTGCTGCTCGCTGTGCGTTGCGGTTCTGTATCCTCTTTTCCTTGTCCGCTTTCTGTTTCTTTATGGCGTCAGGTTTCTGCCTGTCCAGCGGCAGGGCGGTGAGGTTCCATTCCTTGGTTATGTCCCATTTTGGTTTTATCTCCACAACGTTGTTGTAGTAATACACCTCCTCCGGCTGCGTGTCAGTGAGGTAATTGCCAGTGTCCCACACTCCGTTTGCATTGCGGTCTATGATGGCTCTCATGTAATATGTTCCGCCGTTGAGGTAATAGAACTCCGCCGTCCCGTCCTCTACGGGTTGCGTGCGCAGGGGTTTGTCGCTGTTGTCAAGCAGTTGTATCAGTACTACGGGCTTCACTCCGCGCTTCCGTGTGGCTGCTGCGCTGTTGTCATCATACCTCACATTGACGAAGAGTGAGCCGAACTCGTCCAGTTGTCGCACCCTCAGGCCGGTCTTGTATGGTTCTGATGTGTGGCCGTAGATGTCCTCAAAGGCCAGCGTGTCAATCTCAAACGAGTATTCAGCACCGGGTATCCATTCTGAAATCAGTTCCCAGTTGCGGGGCAGTGAGTCCTCTGTCGCTATCTCACTTATCGTCACTGGCTGGAAGAGGAACGGCGCGCGATACCATAATGAGTCCTGCATGACGTACAGATGCACGGCCTCACGCTCTACCTTCACCATCGGATAGGGGAACGTTATGCTTAAAGAAGCGTCGGGAGTGATGTTTTGTTGGAAGTTAAACTTAGGCTGCAAGCGTGGTTGTGGCATCACAGTGTCGGTCAGTTCCTCGTCATCTTTGAGGCGTTTGCGACGTTTTTCCATCTTTTTCTGCCATTCCTTGATTTCTTCTCCCTTCAACTTCATGCGGCGTTCGTATGGTATTTTCGGGAGAATCTCCAGCGTGTCGGTGGTCATTGTCAACATTCCCACGCTGTCGTTCACCAGTGTCTGCATCTCTATTTGCAGCGTGTCTTGGTTTACAAGAGCCGTGTCACGCAGCCAATAGGTCACGGTGTCGCCTTTCAGTGACGGCTCTATGGCGAAGGCGTCGCGGTCGTTGAAGTTGAGACCACGCAGTCTTGGCAGTCTTTCCTTGGCGTAGTCGAGGCCTAATCGGTTGAAGGCCACGGTGTCGTTAGGTACTGGGGCGGTGAAGAACAGTGTGAATCTGTCTGCTTCTGTGCGGTCTGCCTTGATGAAATACCTGTTGTTTGTGGTGTGGGTGAAGGCTCGCAGCACTATGTTGTCGGGCACATAGTGGTTGTATTTCACGCGGTTTATGTCCTTGATGTGTATCTCGTCCGCCCATATCGTGTCCTGACGGGTGTCTATAAAGACGCTCGGCGTGATGTGATCGTGTGAGAATGACATTACTTCTGACAGCGCACTGAAGCGGTAGTTGCCGTCCATGTCTTGCAGAGCACCTATCGTATATGTTCCGGGTGCTATGCCTTTTATCACGAAATGACCGCGTGAGTCAGAGCGAGAGACGCGTATAAAGGTGGGTGAGGGAATGGAATCGGGGACTGCGGAGCTTGTGTTTGCTGTGCTGTCAGCAGTCTGTTGTGTTGTGACAGCGTTGCTGTCGGGCAGTGCATAGAGGCCAACGAGTATGCCTTTTATTGGTTCTAAGTCTTCGGAATTGAGCACTGTGCCTGATACTTCCAGCGTGTCTATGGTGTTACCTGTTGAGAAACTGTATGTATAGTTGCCCATCGGGTTGCCCTCGTTGTTGTCGGATATGGCGTCAGAGAAGTCTATTGTGTATGTGGTATTGGCTTGCAGGGTGTCTTGCAGGGCCACGGTGATGTACTTGCCACGTGTTTTTATCTCTGGCATTTCCATCTGCGGGGGTGATACTACGACCTTTTCTGAGGGGTTATCTATTTTTACGAACTCGTTGAAGTATATGCGTACTTTGCGTTCTTTTACGTCTGTTCCTTTGTCGGCGGGTGTTGCTGCTACTACGTGTGGTGGTGTTTCGTCAAACCATCCGCCGTCTGGTGAGCCCATACGGGCGCATGATGTCATGACGAGGGCCATGATTATTGCGAGCGTCAGGGATTGTATTGCGTGGCGGTAGTGCCTCATTTGTTGGTGGTTTTATGGTTTGTGGGTGTGTTGCGGACTGTTTTTCTGTGTTAGTTCATTGCCAGAAGTTCTTCTATGTGCTTTCTGTTGTTTGAGAGTCTTGGCACTTTGTGCTGTCCGCCCAGTTTGCCTTTGGAGCGCAGCCAGTCGTTGAATAGCTCGGGACGGGCTTTTACCAGTTCCAGTGGTTGTAGTGTTATGTTTTTGAATCGCTTGGCTTCGTAGTCGCTGTTGACTTGTTGTAGTCTTTCGTCCAGCAGTCTTGCGAACTCGTTTATGTCCTTGGGTTCTTTGTTAAACTCTATTATCCACTGGTGTCGGCAGTGTGCTTCTTGGTCCATGAAGACTGGTGCTGCGGTGTATTCGCTTACTTCTGCTCCTGTTTTCTGGCAGGCATAGAGTAGTCCTTTCTCTGCGTTGTCCACTATAAGTTCTTCTCCGAAGGCGTTGATAAAGCTCTTGGTGCGTCCTGTTATGATGAATTTATAGGGTTTTACTGATGTGAATTTCACGGTGTCTCCTATCATATATCTCCATAGTCCGCATGAGGTTGAGATTATCATGGCATAGTTTTTTCCTGTTTCTACGCCTTCCAGCGGCACTACTTTGCTGCTGTCTGTCAGTTGTCCTTCGTCGTCTATGGCGTCCATTGGTGCGAATTCGTAGTACACGTCGTAGTCGAGCATCAGGAGCATTGATGGGTCTGCGGGGTCGTTTTGTATTCCGAAGAAGCCCTCGGAGGCGTTGTAGGTCTCCATGTAGTTCATTCCGGGCTTGGTTATCAGTTGCTCATATTGCTTGCGGTAGGGCGTGAATGCTATGCCGCCGTGGAAGAATACTTCCAGGTTGGGCCATACTTCTTCCAGGTGTTGTCTGCCTGAGAGTTCCATTACGCGCACGAGTACTGACATCATCCATGATGGTACGCCTGAGATGTTGGTGACATTCTTCTTCAGGCACTGCTTGGCTATGAGGTCACGTTTTACTTCAAAGTCACTTATCAGGGCTGTTTTCTTGTCTGGTACCCTAACAAGGTTGACCATGGGGCTGATGTTTTCTATCAGTATTGCTGACAGGTCGCCTACGAGTGAGCCTTCTACGTTGTAGTTAGGTATGTGTGAACCGCCGAGTATCAGGGCCTTGCCGTCAAACAGCCGGCTCTTGGGGTTGTTCTGAAGGTACAGTGCCACCACGTCGGTGCCGCCTGCATAGTGTATGCGGTCGAGGCCTTCGCGTGATACTGGGATGAATTTTGACTTGTCATTGGTGGTGCCTGATGATTTGGCATACCACTTCACCGTGCCCGGCCAGAGTATGTCCTTGCCGCCGTGGCGCATGATGTCTATGTAGTCTTTTAGTTCCTCGTAGGTGTTTACGGGGACGTTGAGGCGGTAATCTTCGTAGTTTTTCGTGGCTGAGAAGATGTGTTCACGGCCGTATCTGGTGTCTTTGGCGGTCTTGATGAGGTGTTGCAACACGTTTTCTTGTAGTGCCAGCGGACGGGTGAAGTGTCTTTCCAGTTCTTTTTGACGTTCGCGAAAGGCAAGTTTCGCTATCGTTGTAATGCCCATGTCTTTTTTTTGATGATTCTTGTGACTTGCAAAGTTAAGTAGTTTTTCTGTATAAAAGAAATATGTTAGTCTTTTTTAACGTATGGCTTTGCGCCTGCTTTTCGCGGCGTTTGCGGCGGCTTCGCGGGGGTGGTGTGTGGTGCGTATTGCAAACAGCACCCTTTCGCACCGCGATCATGTGCTGATTATTGTGCGAAAGGGTGCTGATTATGGTGTGAAATGATGCTTATTGCCGTGTGGCAGGCTGTCTGCCGTCGTTTTACCGCGCTTCTATCTGGAATGGTGAGGCTGGCAGGTTGTTCTTGCCGTAGAGGTTGGCACGGGCGGGGTTGTT
>CALYTD010000051.1 GCA_945486445.1 uncultured Prevotellaceae bacterium | reverse complement strand
TATGAGATACGCCTTGGCTACGTATGCGGTGCAGAAGAGCGCGGCGTAGTACAAGTATATCTCGGTGCAGAATCAGAAGGAATATTCGAACCCTGCGGAATCCCCGTTGACCTGCGCATAGGTGGCTGGGACCCAGAAGTAGGATTCATTGCCGATAAAGGCGACAAAGAATACGACGCAGCCAACGACAAGGCCATGCACAACCGTGGCTACATGAAGGGCATGGACTCTTACGGCAAGCCAGACGGAGGCATCTTCCGCGTGAACTCCACAGAGCACCTGCGCAAGATACTCACCACAGCACAGTTCAGAGAGGGCGAAACCTACTGGCTAAGATTCCGTCAGGTGCTGGAAGGCGACAAAGAATGGTCATTCGACTATCTGGAACTCTGCCCGAAGAGCGTCTATGCAAGTCCAGAAGGCGAAGACACGCACTGATTAGAGGTAACGAGTTGGAGGTTTCAAGCAGGAGGACAAGGAGCAAAAGTTAAAGGTATATAGGCATAAAGACACATAACCAAGAAACCACATACCAGCAACCAGCCCCCAAAAAACCACAACACTGAAACCCGAAACCGGCGAAAACGGGGGCGCACCACGGTGCGCCCACCAGCCAACCAACCACGGGGAAACGGACACACCGAAGCACACCACCCCACAAGGGCAAACCGCCCACAACACAATCAGGTGCTAATCACACAGTAAAAAGGTACTGATCACACAACAATCAAGCACTGATTACACAACAAAAAGGTGCTGATAACAAAACGCCCGAATACCCCTACCCTCGCAAGAGAAAAGAGACAGGGTCACAACCCAACCACCAAACAACAAAAAAACAAACATACCATTATGAATATGATAAAGAGAAAAACAGGCCTTCTCGCCGCCGTAGCCACCCTTGTAGGCCTCACCGCCTGCACAGAGTGGGACGACCATTACGACAACACCGTCGTGGAGGGCAGCAACACCACACTATGGCAGCAGGTGGCAGAACGCCCCGAACTGTCTGACTTCGCAGAAGTGCTGACCAACACCAAGGTGTTCCGCCAGCACAAGAAGAGCCCCGTATCATACGCCGATCTGCTCAACGGCGGACAGTCACTAACCGTCTTCGCACCAGTAAACGGCACCTTCAACAAGGACTCGCTGATAGCACTGACACAGACGGCGCAGGGCGACTCAGCCGTGGAGATGTTCTTCGTAAAGAACCACCTCGCAGGCAAACTGCACTCAGCAGCAGACACCACAGCAAAATTCCGTATGCTCAACGGAAAATACGTCTCCATGCAGCATGACAACGTGTCAGGAATACCCTTCGGCGACAACAACCTGCGCAGCAAGAACGGCATAATGCACATCGTGCAGCAGCAAGTACCATACACCTACACCATCTACGAAGCACTCACGCAGAAAGAAGAATACGCCGGAATAGGCAACGTACTGAAGAAATACAACGAAGACTACTTCGACGAGAACGCCAGCCTGAGCAGCGGACTGGTAGATGGAATACCCGTATATGTTGACTCCGTAGTATATGAAACCAACAAACTCATGAACGCCATAGGCCAACTCAACGCCGAAGACTCAACCTATTACGTAACCCTGCCAACCTCAGCAGGATGGCAGACAGCATGGGAGGAGGCGCAGGCATACTTCAAGTACAGCGCCGACGTGGAGAAAGCAGACTCACTACAACACTACTGGACAAGCCGCGCACTACTCGATGACGCCATCTTCAGTAAGACCATACAAAGAAACATGGAAGACAGCGTGAAGACATACCGCTACGACAAAGAATACCCAATGTACCACGTGTTCCACCGTCCGTTTGACAGCGAAGGCATATTCGGTAAAGCAAAAGGCATGAACAAATGCAGTAACGGCTACATCTACTACCATGACGAGTGGCCATTCACACCCGCGCAGACCTACTTCCGCAAGATAGAACAAGAAGCAGAGTACACATGGAACATACCAACTTACAGCACTGACAAGTGTAACCTCGTCACACGCACCCTCATTGCAGACAGCATATCAAAAGGCGGATACCTCGACATAGTAGGCAAAGAAGACAAATGGAACGTAACATTCAAACTCTCCAACACACTCGCAGGCAGGTATGACTTCTGCGTCGTAGTACTCCCAAAAACCGTAGAAGGCCCGAACGGAAACAAACGCCCATGCAGGTTCAATGCAACCATCAACTACATAGACGAGAACGGCAAGGCACAAACCTACAAATGCGGAGGAAAGACATTCGAAACAGACCCAAACCGCGTTGACACCATAATAGTAGCAGAGAACTTCAAACTGCCAGCATGCAACTATGGCCATGACAACGAGAAGATAAGCATAACCATAACCTGTAACGTAAAAAATAATCAGACAAAGAAATACAACCGCGAGATGTACCTCGACTGCATCTTCCTACGCCCTAACGACAAATAACTCAAAAAACCAGAGAACTATGAAATATAGACATAAACTATCCATCAAGGCCATAGCCATAGCCACAAGCCTCGGCATCTCCATGCTACCCTGCGGCGCGCTTGCCAAGGACATAAAGGGAAAGGTGGTTGACGCAGCCACGGGAGAACCGCTCGCCGGAGTACGCATACAAGCCTACGGCAACGAGAAACACACCGCCATGAGCGACGCAAAAGGCGAGTACAAACTCACATTACCCGACTACGTGACAAGCGTTTACATGACCATAGACGGCCGACAGCCACAACAAGTAGCCATAGGCAACGACACCGATAACGTAAACGCACGTATGCTGTCAGACAAATTCAGCCAGTTGTACGACAAACAAACCACAGCCACACGACTATCAACCGCCTCCGACTTCGAGAACAACGCCGAACAAAGCATAGACCCGCTGATACAACAGCGCCTCGGAGCAGACATCAGAACAATAAGCCGTGGCGGTAACGAAGGACTCGGCAACACAATGTTCATCAACGGCATCAACAGCCTCAGCGCAAACGCACAACCTCTCATCGTAATAGACGGCGTGCTGATGGACATGCAGTACGACCGCACGATGCTACACGACGGCTATTTCAACAACATCCTCGCCAATATCAACGTCAATGACATAGCAAAAGTGGAGGTAATGAAAAACGGTACCGCAATCTACGGAGCCAAAGGAGCAAACGGCGTGGTGCTCATAACCACCAAACGCAACCGCAGTATGGCAACAAAAATTGACGTAACAATAGGCGGAAAATTCCAGTTGATGCCAAAGACAGCATCAATGCTCAACGCAGAAGAATACAGAACCTACGCCACAGAAATGCTGTCAACAGAAATGACAGACATCTCTGGCATGAAATTCCTTATCTCTGACCCTAACTACTACTACTATCCCAAGTACCACAACAATACCGACTGGAAGAAGGAAACATACCGTGACGCCTTCGCACAGTCATACGGCATCAACGTACAAGGCGGTGATCAAGTAGCAAGTTACAACCTCAGCGTAGGCTATACCAGCGCAAACAGCACACTGGAAGGCAACGATTTCTCACGCTTCGACATGAGAATGAACACCGATATCAAGATCATCGACAACCTGGACGTACGCTTCGACGCATCATTCAGCGACATAAGCCGTGACCTGAGAGACATAGGCATAGCAGAAAACATAGAGGAAAGCACAGTGACAGCACCCAACTTCCTCGCACTTATCAAGTCACCATTCCTCTCACCATACGCCTACGACTTCAGCGGAAACATCAGTTCATACCTCTCAGAAGCCGATGACTACCTCGAAGGAATAATAGACACCGCCGACAGAAGCCTTGCCAACCCCGTCAGCATCATAGAAAACGGTGACGGACGCAACCGCAACGACTTCGGAAACCGTCTCGTCAACTTCGCGATAACACCGAAGTACCAGTTCAACAAGAACCTCTCACTACAAGAAGCATTCAGCTTCACCCTTGTAAACACTAACGAGAACTACTATCTCCCGCTGACTGGCGTGCCCTCATTCCGTGTTCCCGGACTGACGGACAAGGTCTATGTAAACAACATAGTGCAATCACTCGCATCACGACAGAACAGCATACAGAGCGACACAAGGCTCAACTGGCAGAATCGTTACAACGCACACGCCATCAAAGTATATGGAGGCGTAAGGTACATCAACAGTTCTTACAAGTTGAATGTGCAGAAAGGCTACAACACACCGAATGACCATACACCGAATATGAGTACCTCTCTCGCCTACAAGTCAACCGACGGTGTGGACGACAAGTACACAGACATAACGTGGTATGCCAGCGCTGACTACAACTATGCAGAGAAATACTACCTCACAGCAGCCCTCTCCGCACACACATCATCACGTTTTGGCAAGGACGCCGACGGCTTAAAAGCCTTCGGAACGGTGTGGGGCATCTTCCCAAGCGTACTCGCTTCATGGGTGATGAGCAACGAAAAATGGCTCGCTGACGCAAAGATGGTGAACTATCTGCGCCTGAACCTCGGACTGGACGTAACAGGTAACGACGACATCGACTACACCGCCTCCCGCACTTACTTCATAGCGAAGAACATGCTGGGCTCAAGCATAGACGGAAAACTACTCGGCAACGTCGGCAACAGCACCTTGAAATGGGAGACCACACGCCGCTTCACGGCAGGAATAGAAGGTAACTTCTTTGACAACAGGTTGCACTTCGGCCTCAATATCTTCAAGTCCTGGACCGACAACCTTCTCACCCTGCGCCAAATGGCATGGACCAGCGGTCTGAGTGAGAACTGGTGTAACGCCGGAAAGTTGCAGAACTCTGGCTTCGACATGTCTCTTGGCATCAAGACCCTCAACACAAAGTCATGGCAATGGGAGGTAGGTGCTACCTTCGGACATTACAGTAACGAAGTCATCGCTATCGGAACAGACGACAAGAGCATAGAGACCAACATCTACGGAGCTACTGTCCGCACCTCTGTTGGTAATCCTGTGGGCCTGTTCTACGGTTACAAGACCACTGGTGTGTATGCTACCACAGCCGAAGCAAATGCTGCTGGTCTCTACCAGATTGACGAAACGGGTGCCAAGGTGTATTTCCAGGCAGGAGACACAAAGTTTGTTGACATTGACGGCAACCACTGCATAGACGAGAAGGACCGTGTTATCATAGGCGACCCTAACCCTTCTCTCTACGGAAACATATACAGCCACCTGTGCTGGAAGCGGTGGACACTTGACATGACAATGACATATTGTCTTGGCAATGACATCTATAACTATGAGCGCAGCATTCTTGAGGGCGGCAAGTACTTCTACAACCAGACCACGGCGATGAACTCCCGCTGGACCACTGAGGGCCAGAAGACCGACATTCCACGTGTAAGTTATCTGGACCCACACGGTAATTCCCGCTTCAGCGACCGCTGGATAGAGGACGGCAGTTACCTGCGCCTTAGCAACGTGACGCTCAGTTACTCTCTGCCTATCAACAACACCTTCCTGCAGGGTGTCACGATATGGGGCTCAGCGCAGAATCTTTTCACTATAACCAAGTACCTCGGCAGCAACCCTGACTGCTCACTCTCAGGTAATGTATTGTCACAAGGCATCGACAGAAGCCTGTTAGGACTGGGCAGGTCGTTCTCAATGGGCGTGAAGTTAAATCTGTAAAAAACCGAAAAATAAATCATTACAACTATGAAGATATTTAGATATAAACAGGCGATAGTGGCTCTCTGCTGTCTGACCTCAACGGTAAGCTGCTCCGATATGCTTCTCCCCGACTCCGAGATTGTGGAGTTTGAGGAGGACAACAGGCTCTCAACGCCGCAGGACACACTGTACAGCGTGATGGGAATAATACGCCAGATGCAGGTGATTGCTGACCGCACGGTGCTTCTCGGAGAACTGCGTGCAGACCTGATGACCACTACTGACAAGGCTACAACGCCCATAAAGGACCTGGCTGCTTTCAACCTCAGCGGTGATAACCCATACAATCAGGTGAGTGATTACTACGCTGTCATCAACAACTGCAACTACTTCCTCGCCAATGCCGACACGTCCTTCGTGCGATTAGGCAAGAAGATATTTGAAAAGGAATACGCCGCCGTCAAGACTTACCGCGCATGGACCTACCTTCAACTTGCGAAAGTCTATGGACAGGTACCCCTTGTCACCACGCCAGTGCTGACAGAGGCTCAGGCTGAGCAAGAGATGAAGAAGCCATATAGTGACATTTACGCTATCTGTGACTACTTCATCAAGGACATTCAGCCATACGTTGACACCGACCTCCCGATGTATGGCGAAATCTATGGGCTCCCGTCAAGCAAGTTCTTCTTCCCCGTGCGCGTGCTCCTCGGCGAGATGTGCCTGTGGGCAGGACGCTACCAGGAGGCCGCGACATACTTCAGCCAGTACCTTACCAAGAAGAACGCAATGGTATATACCGCCACCAGCCAGGCGAAATGGCCGAACAACTGCACCGACTTCACCATCTCAAGACCGGGGACAGGCAACATATATGTGGATCTCGCCAGCGGAGGCATGAGTGAGAACATCAGCCTCATACCCATGGAGAGCACGGAATTCAACGGCGTGAAGAGCCTTCTGGCCGACGTCTTCGAGTCAACAGACAACAACTTCGCATACTTCCAGGCCACGCCGTCAGCCGCCCTCATCGAACTTTCCGCCTCACAGGACTACGTTCAACTGCAAACGACCAGCGACACGCAGAAGGACACCGTACGGGTGCCTAAGACAAACCTCGGCGACCCGCTGTACATAGGCGACCTCAGACTGTTTGAGAACTACTACAAGTACGTGGAGAACCGCAGCGAGACCTCACGGTACAGCAGCAACTTGCAGATAATCCGCAAACTGCCATCAAACTTCGTCTCCACATACAGGATACAAGAGGTATATCTCCTCTTCGCCGAGGCACTGTGCCGGGCAGGCTATCCCGAATCAGCCTTCTGCATATTGAAGTACGGTCTGCGCAACCAGAACATAGAGAAGTACGTATGCCAGAAAGAGCGTGAGCGCGCCGGAGGCCTGATAGACTTCAGCGACAACTTCTTCACCGAACACACCACACTGGGCATACACGCCCGCGGCTGCGGAGACGTGGAGTGCGACACCCTCTACCGCATACCGCTCCCCGAACAGGAGTTACGAAGCTACGAGGACACCGTGCAGTTCCAGATACCACTTGTGGAAGACATGATAATACAGGAGAAGGCACTGGAGATGTCATTCGAGGGCAGACGATACTACGA
>CALYTD010000050.1 GCA_945486445.1 uncultured Prevotellaceae bacterium | reverse complement strand
CGGAGGATAGCCTACGGTTCGGACAACCGTTAGTGCTACCTTAACGCTGTCAGTTATCAGTTGGCAGTTATAAATTATGAGTTGTGGGTTAAGAATTATGAGTTATGAGTTCCTCGCTAAAGACTGTTCACGGGAAAACTCATAACTCATAACTCTTAACTCACAATTATTTTCTCATTCAATAGGCAAGGGATAGGAAACAAGGTGATACAGAAAACCGCAGGACTGATATGCCAGACCTGCGGTTTCCCGTATGTTGTCGTACGCGGACTCGAACCACGACAAACAGAACCAAAACCTGTTGTGCTACCATTACACCATACGACAATCATCGTTTTTATGACTTTCAAAACGTAATATGTTCTGAAAGCGAGTGCAAAGTTAGTGAGAATTTCTCACATAACCAAATATTTCTGCTTTTTTTTAACTGTCACAGACTAAATAGTCAGCGACACACTGCATCGCGAAGCCTTTGTGACTACTTTACCGTTATGAGGTAGTAGTTTTTCTTTCCGCGCTGCGCAAGGATGTATTTTCCGCCTATCAGGTCGTCAGATGTTATGGGACGGTTCTGGTCTGTGACCTTCTCCTTGTTGATGGAGACGCCGCCTCCCTGCACCATCTTGCGCATCTCGCCCTTTGAAGGGAACACCTTGCAGGTGTCAGAGGTAAGTATTTCCACTGCTGGCTGGCCCAACTGGTCAGCGGAGATAGTGAAGTTCTCCACACCTTCAAATACATCGAGGAATGTTTGCTCGTCGAGTTTGGCGAGGTTTTCCTTTGTACTCTTGCCGAAGAGTATGCCGCTTGCCTCTACGGCCATGTCGTAATCTTCCTGTGAGTGTACCATCACCGTCACCTCCTGGGCCAGACGTTTCTGCAGGATTCGGCGTCCGGGGTCCTGCTTGTGTTCCTCTACGAGGGCGTCAATTGTTTCTTTTTCGAGGGAGGTGAATATCTTAATGTACTTCTCTGCGTCGTCATCGCTGACGTTTAACCAGAACTGATAGAACTTATATGGTGTTGTGCGGTTGCGGTCGAGCCATATATTGCCGCTCTCTGTCTTGCCGAACTTCTTGCCGTCAGCCTTTGTTATGAGCGGACAGGTGAGTGCGTATGCCTCTGCCTCGTTGCCGAGCGTGCGGCGTATTAGTTCTGTTCCCGTGGTCATGTTGCCCCACTGGTCGTTTCCTCCGAGCTGCATCTTGCAGTTCTTTGTCTGATATAGGTGGAGGAAGTCATATCCTTGCAACAACTGGTATGTGAACTCGGTGAATGAGAGACCGTCGCGGGCGGTGCCGTTGAGACGCTGTTGCACGGAGTCTTTGGCCATCATGTAGTTCACGGTGATGTGCTTTCCGACGGTGCGGGCGAAGTCAAGGAAGGTAAAGTCCTTCATCCAGTCGTAGTTGTTGACCATCTCCGCGGCGTTAGGGCCTTCTGCTTCAAAGTCAAGGAACTTGGCTACCTGTGCCTTTATGCACTCCTGGTTGTGGTAAAGTGTCTCTGTGTCGAGCAGGTTACGCTCCTGCGACTTGCCTGAGGGGTCGCCTATCATGCCCGTGGCACCGCCTACAAGGATGATGGGCTTGTGTCCGCAGCGTTGCAGGTGACGCAGCATCATGATGCCGCAAAGGTGTCCTATATGCAGGGAATCGGCAGTAGGGTCGGTTCCGAGGTATGCGGTTACCATCTCCTTCTGCAGAAGTTCCTCGGCTCCCGGCATGACCTGTGCGAGCATACCGCGCCATTTGAGTTCTTCAATAAAGTTCTTCATCGTTGTTGTTCTGTTGTTTTGTCGTTTGCTTACGCCGCTATGCCCTGTGTAATCAGGTGCTGATTGCGGTGTGATTTGGTGCTGATTACGGTGTAATCTGCCGTTGTTTACTTTGTGATTTGGTGCTGATTACGGCACGGGGTCATATCCTGAGCCTCCCCACGGGTGGCATCTGAGCAGTCTTCTCACCGCCAGCCACAGGCCTTTCAGTGGCCCGTGCTTCATTATTGCCTGCCGTGCGTACTCTGAACAGGTAGGGGTGAAGCGGCAGGAGGGGGGTGTGAAGGGACTGATGCAACGCTGGTAGAAGAGTATTGGCAACAGCAGTATGGTGGTAATCAGTTTGCGCATAGTGACTCTGAGGCTTTTCTTAACAGGTTGCAAACCTTTGCCGTGACTTTTGCCGAGGTGTAATGGTGGCTGTCAAGCCATATCATTGCCATGACAACGTGCTGCCCTTCTGGCAGCGTGAGCAGCCTGCGGTTGTTACGGTAGGCTTCTCGCACCTGTCTCTTTACCCTGTTTCTGTCAACGGCGTGCCTCAGACAGCGTTTCGGAACGGAAATCATCAACTGGTTGTCTGCCGTCTCTGCCACGCTGATTACGAGCCGCAACGGGTATGAGGTGAACGACCTGCTGTTGCCTGGAACGAAGAGGCTGTCTATGAGATGTCGCTCGCAGAGCCTCTGTGACTTTGGGAAAGCGTTGTTCCTGTCCATTCTTTGCGTTATTCCTCCTCCTCTTGCAGGAAGTGTCTTAGTGCTCCCGTCATTGAAGGATACTTCTGTGAGGGTGCTTCAAGGTCAAGGTTCAGGCCCATTTCCTTTACTGCCTTCGCTGTTGAAGGGCCAAAGGTGCCGATTTTTAACTCGTCAGGCTTGATGTCAGGGAAGTTCTCCTTCAATGCCTTCACGCCCGCGGGAGAGAAGAAGATGGCCATGTCGTAGTCAAAATCAGCTATTTCCTGCTCGGTGAAGTTGTTGCTTACCGTGCGGTACATCACGCACTCCTTGTGCTGCAAACCCTTTGATTCCAGCAGTTTCGACACGGTATCATTGGCTACATCGCTCATCGGGACAAGGAATTTCTCGCTCTTGTGCTTCTGCATAGAAGGCAGAAGGTCGTCTATCTTGCCCGTCCCTCCGAAGAAAATCTTACGCTTACGGTAAGGTGCATACTTCTGAATATAGAGTGCGATGGTCTCTGTCACACAGAAATACTTTGTAGTCTCAGGCATAGTGATACGCATATCCTTCGTCAACTGAAAGAAATGGTCTATCGCATGGCGTGAGGTGAAGACGATTGCAGTGTACTCCTGTATGTTGATTTTCTGCTTACGGAACTCCTGTTGAGTTATTCCTTCTACCTTTATGAAGGGGCGGAATACCAGTTCTACATTGAAATCACGCGCAATGTCGTAGTAAGGTGACTTTTCACTTGAGGGTTTTGGCTGTGAGACCAGAATCTTTTTTACCATCGGTTTCTTCCTATATGTTTTGTGTCAAATAGTTACCTATAACGAGCAGGGCTCCGCCAAGCAGGGCAAGGGGGACTGCTTCAAGGGTGCAAAGGTACAAAAGGAACGGCATAACGGCGTTTCTCTTGCGGAAAAAGATGTTGTACGACTTGTAGTAGTGCAGCGCCATTGGCAAAGCAACAGTCACCGCAAGCAACCTCAACGTCGCCTCCATGCTTAATTGGAAATATATGTGTAGCAGCGTAATGGGCAGGAGTACCGCACCTTGTGATGCCATAAAGAATAGTCTCGAGATGTTGTCCAGATGGCGTTCCTTACTTTCAAAGAACACGTTGTGCACTATCATCGTCAACAATTCACGCGTGATGTAGTATGCAGTGAACACTGAACAGAACACGCCGAGCACGGCATAGTTGCCGATTTTGAAGTCATTGCCAAGGTAGTAGGCCGTGACCGAGGTGGCAAGAATACCTAATAGCACCACGCCTTGCAGGCAAAAGTACGTCTGGTAGCGCATCTCCGCCGACGTTTCACGCATCTCCGCCGAGTTTTCACGTGGCACTCGGAACAGGTTCTTGGTCTGAAAGCATATCAATCGCCATGACCTCGCCACGGTAATCATGGTAACAAGGATGCAGAACACCATCGCCATTGCCACGAGACTGTCGTTAATCAGCGAGTAAGGCACTGGCTCTCCCGACACGCCGAGCCTGCTGGCAGGTATCTCCTCATGGTAGAATGGTGTGCCTTTTAGGAATGATTCCCGGTATATCGTGTCGTGTACGGTCACTGCTTTGCTTGTTTTCCGTGCGTTTGCAGGGGTGTTTCAACGGCTGGCAGGCCGCTGACCACCTGGTTACATGAACTCTTTCTTGAACTGATCCACAAGGTCTAACTTCTCCCAAGTGAACAGTTCTACGTCCATTATCTTCGTTTCGTGGTATGCGGAGGTGAATGTTTTGCGCACGGTATGCGGCATACGTCCCACGTGTCCGTACGCTGCTGTCTCCAGATACATAGGCTGACGCAGTTTCAAGGAGCGTTCTATGGCCTTCGGACGGAAGTCATACAGCGTCTTAAGTTTGTCTGCTATCTCGCCGTCCGACATCTTCACGTGGCTCTTTCCGTATGTGTTCACATACACGCTCACTGGCTCTGCCACGCCGATGGCATAACTGAGCTGCACCAATACCTCGTCAGCCACACCTGCCGCAACAAGGTTCTTGGCCACGTGGCGCGCTGCGTATGCTGCTGAACGGTCAACTTTTGAGGGGTCTTTTCCTGAGAATGCGCCTCCGCCATGGGCTCCGCGACCGCCGTATGTGTCAACGATTATCTTGCGACCGGTAAGTCCTGTGTCGCCGTGCGGGCCTCCGATAACAAACTTTCCGGTGGGGTTTACGAAGTATTTTATATCGTCATTGAACAGTGCGAGCGTCTTTTTGTCCTGCAACTGGGCCTTCACCCTCGGTATAAGGATATTTATCACGTCCGCCTTTATCCTTGCGAGCATCGGTTCATCGTCGTCAAACTCGTCGTGTTGGGTTGAGACTACTATGGTGTCTATGCGCTGTGGCACGCCGTCATCGTTGTATTCCACCGTCACCTGCGACTTGGAATCGGGACGAAGGTATGTCATTTCCTTTCCTTCGCGGCGTATGTCGGCGAGGGTTTTCATTAACAAATGGGCCAGATCGAGTGTCACGGGTATGTAGCGGTCGGTCTCATTGGTGGCGTAACCGAACATCATTCCCTGGTCACCGGCACCTTGCGCGTCTTCTTCTTCCCTTGAAACGCCACGGTTTATGTCCTTGCTCTGCTCGTGAATGGCTGACAGTATGCCGCAGGAGTTGCCGTCAAACTGGTATTCTGACCTAGTGTATCCAATGCGGTTTATTGTCTTACGTGCTATGGTCTGCAAGTCTATGTATGCTTCTGACGTCACTTCTCCCATGAGCACCACCTGCCCTGTCGTCACAAATGACTCGATAGCGCAGTGTGCCTTGCTGTCGTATGCAAGGAACTGGTCCAACAATGCGTCACTAATCTGGTCCGCCACCTTGTCTGGATGACCTTCTGATACTGATTCTGATGTAAATAGATACATTATTATATTGTTTATATGACGGCTTTGAGGGAACCGTGGTGTTAGGTGTTTCTGCTCGTATCATGCCGTGACGGCATACTCCTTAGTCTTGCAGTAAGCGAAGAATCCCACATAAGCGACCTTATTGCTCATGCGGGATTCTGCCTGTTCCGTTAGTTTGTCGCGCTCAGCAAACAATCATTTACTTACGCAGGCCAAGAGCCTTGATTATTGCACGATAGCGTGTTATGTCACGGTCGTAGAGGTAGTTGAGGAGAGCACGACGCTTACCTACAAGCTTTGTCAGGCTGCGTGCGGTCTTGAAGTCCTTGTGGTTCTTCTTCAAATGCTCGGTAAGGTGCTTGATACGGAAGGTGAAGAGGGCTATCTGGCTCTCTGCAGAACCTGTGTCTGTTGCTGACTTACCATACTCTCCGAAAATCTCTGTCTTCTTTGTGCTGTCTAAATACATTGTTTCTTTGTGTGTGATTGTTAGGATTCTGAACATTACATCCTTCTGATGACCGATGCGCCAATCACGTAATCACTTCGTCATCACCCGAATGCAGCATAGCCTTTCTTGCTAAGCGGGTGCAAAATTACTACTTTTTCCTGTTATAGCCAAATTTAACAGCCCACAATGTTGCTATGTTAATTTTTTTTAACGACTACGAGACTTATTTCTGTTTCTTTCTCCTAATCATTGCACCGCTTTTTTGCTGCGTTGCAATCAGGTGCTGATTGCAATATATTTCATCACCCCTCGGCACACGCTGTGTGCCTCGCCTACCGGCTTCGGGGTTCCCGATACAGACCACGGGCATGGTATCTGCACCCAGGGTTGCACCCTGGGCTTGCGTCTTTCACCCCTTCGGGGTTCTATGTTTAGGTGCAAACTGCCGTGCAATAGGCAACAAATTGCGGTGCGTGATGCCATCACTGGCCACGCACCGCAGTCTTCAATTTAGTTTAACTTGTAAACAATAGGATATTGTAACACACTTCCTCTCATTACCATCCGCCGGAGGCTACATCCTCGTCCTCGTCAGACCAAAGGTTGCGGATTGACTGTCCTTGGCCGAGGTCGCCAGTGTAATCTCCGCTCTCAACCTCCAGTGAACCCTGCATCAGCCTCACATTACCCACGGTGTAAGCCTCTATCGTTGGTGCTATATATGTCTTTTTCATTGTTTTCATCGCTTATTACTAATTTTATCTAATTATCATTTAATACATATATGTCTTTCCGTTCACAATATACAGACCGCCTTTCACGGGATTCTTCACGCGCATACCCTGCATATTATATATAATATTCTCCGTAGGCAGCACCGCTTCCTCTACGTCTGTCACGCCTGTAGGCTCTCCCACAATAATCATTCTGAGTACGCTTGCCGGCGTCTCTGCAGGCAGAGAGAGGTAAGCCTTGCCTGCGGGGAGCACGCCCGTAGCGGTTGCACCCACCTTCTGGAACTTCTGGTTAACGAGTATATATGCGTTGTCAGCCACAAGAGCCGCGGCGTCCATATCCTCTGCCACGCCTTTCAGTTGGTTGTCTGACAGTGCCTCTGCCGCTTCTGCCAACGGTACCACAGCCGTTGCGTCCTCGCCAAGCCTCTTCAATATCACGCCCTCGCCTGCCTGCACTTTCTCAACCTGTTTCAACATCACGGCAGTGTTGTCGTCGTTCATCTGCGCTGTGTATGCTGCCACAGCTTTGTTGCGGGTGAAATCAAGGTTGGACGGGGCGCGATAGGTGTTGTATTCGTAAGGAAGGGAGATTGCTTCTCCTGTCTTCTTGATGTAGATATAGTCTATGCCTGCGGACTGGTTGGTGCTGCCATTATCTGTAGTATATCCACCAAGGCTAACTTCTGTTTCCGCGGTGAGCGTGAAATCTACGGAATATTCATTCTTGGCAGAGTTCTTATTTACTGGCGCTGATGCTTCCCCCCCATTGTATCTATACACAATTGCACGATCACC